>NZ_JAZHPF010000010.1 GCF_036543075.1 Deinococcus sp. YIM 134068 | reverse complement strand
TGGCCTCAGGATCGAAAGCGGTTCCGATCCGTTCTTGCTCTGAACGACGCGGGAGTAGCTCAGCTGGTAGAGCACTACCTTGCCAAGGTAGATGTCGCGAGTTCGAATCTCGTCTCCCGCTCCATCCCCCCTGCCCTCGATCCAGGGTGGGGGCTTTTTTGTTTTGATATGTCCCATTCCGAATCCTGGCTCTTGGGGTGCTTCTTGAGGCAGAATGCCCGGATGTTTGAATTCAGCATCCGGCACCGGGACGGTCGGGCGCGAGTGGCAACCTTCACCACGCCGCACGGAACCGTCGAGACGCCGATGTTCATGCCGGTAGGAACTCAGGGAACGGTCAAAGGGATCAGTCCTCAGGAGTTGACTGACATCGGCTCCCAAATGATCTTGTCCAATACCTATCACCTCATGCTGCGGCCCGGTGAGCGGCTGGTGGAGGCGCATGGAGGACTGCCCGGCTTCACCGCCTACCCAGGTCCCTTCTTGACGGATTCCGGCGGCTTTCAGGTCATGAGCCTGGGGCATATGCGAAAGATCACGGAGGAGGGTGTCACCTTTAAAAGTCATGTGGACGGGAGCGCCGTGAGCCTCACGCCGGAGCGGAGCATCGCCGTGCAAGAGGCGCTGGGGGCGGACGTGATCATGGCGTTTGACGAATGCCCCCCCTACCCGGCGGACCGGGAGTACATCCGCCGCAGCCTGGAGCGCACCGTTCGCTGGTTGGAACGCTGCCAGATCGCGAAGAGCCGTGAGGATCAGGCCCTCTTCGCCATCGTTCAGGGTGGTGTTCACGAGGATTTGCGGGCGTTGAGCCTGGAGTTGACCCTACCATTCGATACCCCAGGCTTCGCTATCGGCGGGCTGGCCGTGGGCGAGTCGAAGGAGGAGATGTTTCCGGCGGTCGCCCTGACGGCGGCGAGGCTGCCCGGGCACAAGCCACGTTACCTGATGGGCGTCGGCCACCCCGAGGACCTCGTGGCGGGCATCGCGCTAGGGATTGACATGTTCGACTGCGTGTATCCCACCCGCACGGGCCGCTTCGGCTACGCCCTCACGGACGATGGGCGACTGAACTTGAACTCGAGCGCCGTCCGCACCCAGTTGGAGCCGCTGGATGCCGAGTGCGACTGTTACGCCTGTCGCCACTACACCCGTGCCTACCTCGCCCATCTCGTGCGGGCCGAGGAACTGCTCGCTCCCCGGATGCTCTCGCTCCACAACCTACGGTACCTTCACCGTCTGGTCGAGCGTGCCCGCGCGGCCATCTCGCAGGGCACATTCAGGGAGTGGTCCCGTACCTGGGGGGAGCGGTACTTTCGCCAGAACATTCCCGCGTGGTTCGAGCAAGTTCTCACCCTCTCCTCTTTAAGGAGTGAGGGGACGTAGCACAATCGACCTGTGGGTCGGGGAGTCGCCCCGCATTCGAGGCCGTCGGTCTCAGCTCCTCTCACCAAATTCTGACGATAGTTCAGAGGAGTTCAAGGACTTCACTTCTCTCCATCATTCATGGAGGGGGACCTCTTGCCTGTGTAGGGGTCATTTGTCCTCCTGTCGCCGCGCGCCTCCCAGAAACTGAAGGGGCCTTCATGCTTGAGTCAGAAAGCATGGGAATTGCTTTAGGAAGACGAGTTTACCGTGTTCTCAGGGTTGACCCACTGTTCTTCACGCTTGTATCATCCGACTGATCTGACGATTCCAGAACACCTCAGGTGGTGGAAGGTCAGGTTGCGCGGAAGGGTGCGGAAGGTGATGCTGCTCCGGGAGAGGAAACTCGGCAACTCGCCCCATCGTCTACTCCAGTGCCGGAAGTGCTTCGGACGCGCGTTTGTCTTTGGGGGTTGTATGAAAAAGAGCTTGTTCGTTCTCACCGCCGCGCTGTCGTTCGGCTTCGCCGCCGCGCAGACGACCACCCCGGCGGCCCCGGCCACTCCGGCCACGCCCGCCGCTACTCCGGCTGCGGCCCCGGCACCCACCCAGGTGCCGACCCTGACGGACGTGCCCGCCGGGCACTGGGCGAAGGACGCCATCGACCGTTTGGTGAGCCAGGGCATCATCCTGGGCTACCCCGACGGCACCTACCGTGGTGCCCAGAACCTCACCCGCTACGAGGCCGCCGTCATTCTCGCCCGCCTCCTCGATCAGGTCCGCACCGGTCAGACCGACACCTCCACCCTCAGCCCCGAAACGCTGACCTCCCTCCAGAACGCCATTCAGGAACTCGCCGCCGACCTCACCGCCCTGGGCGTGCGGGTCAGCGACCTGGAGGAGAATGCCGTCAACCGCGACGACTTCTCCCGCCTGGAGGCGCGCGTGGAGGAACTCGCCGCCGCCAGCGGTGACGCCGCCGCCATCACGCAGCTTCAGACGCAGATCGCCGAGCTGACGGCCCGCGCCGACGACTACGACGCCCTGCGCGCGGACATCGACGACAACGCCAGCAGCATCGCGGCGCTGAACGACCTGACCGTGCTGCTCAACCAGGACATCCTGAACCTTCAGGACCGGGTGAGCGCCGTCGAGAGCGCTCAGGCCGACTTCGTGCAGCGCGCGGACTTCGACAACCTCGCCGGGCGGGTTGGCACCATCGACACCCGCGTCACCACGCTGGAGAACGCGCCCCGCTTCACGGTGAGCGGCACGATCAACGCGCAGTACGGCGACCTGAGCCTCACGAGCGGGAGCACGAACTTCGATGTGGACCGCCTGACCCGCCAGACCTTCGCGGACGGCGTGTTCACCAGCGGCGTGAACTGCCCGGATGGCCGGTACGCGGCCTCCGGCAACGCGGTGAGCTGCGTCGACACCACCATAGGGCCGTTCACGGGTGACAGCGGCATCGACTTCGGCATCCGCGCGAGCAACCTCATCACGGCCAACGGCCTGGTCGTCGTGAACAACGCGGCGGTCAACTTCGGCGTCAACAACGAGTTCGGCGCTGGCCCTGGCAACTTCGGGGGCGACGTGCTCGTGACCCTGGGCAGCGCGAGCGCCGACGGTGCCATCGCGGGCAACAGGTTCGACGTGCGCTACGAGGCGTACAACAGCAAGTTCAAGTTCAACGATTACCTGTTCGCCAACGACAACGACACCGAGGAGGCCATTCAGAAGCGTGGCGTGGTGATCAACGTCGCGACGAACCCGAACGAGGTGGCGCTCGCCCCCGTCTTCACGGTCGTGGCGGGCAACGCGCGCACCAATAGGGTGGACTCCAACACCGGTGTGGTCCTGCCTAACGTCCTCTCCACTCAGTACTACGGCGTGCGTGCCACGATCAACCCCTTCGGCGTGGGTCCTGTGGGTCTCTCCTTTGCTCAGAACGACGGCAACCGCACCGCGTTCGGCCTGGACTACAACGTGGGCTTCGGCACGCGTAACGCGGAGGGCAACGCTCCGTTCAACGTGACGGGCGCGTACGTCGCCAGCATTCCGCAGTCGGCGGCGAACTTCGTCACGGGTCCGAACGGTTCCTTCCAGAACGCCTTCGAGGGCCGTGATCAGGCCTTCTTCACCGATGCCAGGGCGGACTTTGGAATCGCGCGGGCGGCGGCGAACTTCCGCGCCATCGACGGGGACTACGCCGCCGGTGTCGCGGGCATGTCCGGCAACGATTCGCTCTACTACTATGGGCAGGGCGCGAACGGTTACAAGTCGAGCGCACCGTACATCGCCGATCAGGTGGGCTTTGGCGCGGGCGTGGGCACCACGCTGGGGCCGGTGGCGCTTGCGGCGTTCGGTGACAGCTACGTCCCGTACCTCTCCACCTCCACGGTGGGCCGTAACACCAGCTTCGGTGTGAGCGCCGGGGCGCGCCTGGGCGCACTGAGCCTCGTGGGCTTCTTCAACCGCGCGAGCTTGGGCGACGAAGTGATCCATGCCGACCTGAACTACAAGGGTCCCGGCGGCAACGGCTTCCTGTACAACAGCACCACCCCGTACATGAACGTGGCGGACGTGCCCTTCGCGTTCTCCAGCACGTTCGGTGCCCGGCTCCAGCACAACGGGTCCGTCGACAACGCGCTCATCCGGGGCCTGAGCTTCACGGGCACCTACGCCCGCTTCTACGAGGATGAGCTGGGGGTCAACGACTTCCAGGCGTACGCCGGGTACACGGGCACGTTCTTCGGCGTGCGGGTCGAGCCGTTCGCCCGCTACCACCTGCTTGTCACGCCGAACGATGCTCTGGTGACGGACACGGGGACGGCGCAGACGGTAGCGACCTACAACACCGTCAAGTACGGCGTGAGGCTCAGCACCGCGCCGCTGAACGGCGTAATCTTCCAGCCCAGCGCGTTCCTCAACTTCGCTAACCGCATCACGAACGCAGGGCGTCAGGTGCAGGTGGCGGGCACCTCGACCACCGAGCTGTTCGGGCAGACGGGCCTCACCTTCAACCAGTTCCTCGCGCCCAACCTGAAGACCAGCATCGGCTACGCCTACTACCAGGGCTTCAACGTGGCCAGCTCGCTCGTCGCCAGCAGCGCCAGCGCCGCCACGGCGACCTACAGCGCCGCTTCCGACCGCATCTACGCCAGCCCCTTCAGCAGCGGCACGACCCCCTTCGCGGGTGACAACTTCGGTGCCAACAGTGGCCGCGCGCAGGGTGTGTTCGCCCAGGTCGACTGGAACGGTCTGTCCGCGAACTACGGCGTGTTCTACCACGACGACTTCCGCCCTACGGTCACGACGGGTGCCACCCCCTACACAAACACTGGTCGGACCATCGCTCAGGGCTTCAAGGTCAGCTACACCTTCAAGTTCTAAGCCTCTCACCACAGCAGAAGAGGTCCCTTGCGGGGCCTCTTCTTTTTGTTGCCTGTGTCGCCCTGCCTCCGGGCCGTACAATCTCGCCATGCTGGCTGTTTTTGGACACACCAACCCCGATACCGACGCGATCACCTCGGCCCTGGTCTACGCCCGGCTGCTCACCCGGCAGGGCGTGGAGGCGCGGGCCTACCGCCTGGGCGAGCTGAATTTCGAGACGCCCTTCGTGCTGCGGGAGGCGGGGGTAGACGTGCCGGACCTTCTGCCAACGCTGGAGGCGGGCGCGGCGGTGGCCCTCGTGGACCACAACGAGAGCGCCCAGTCGGTGCCCAACCTCACCGAACTGACGGTGATGCGGGTGGTGGACCACCACAAGCTCGGCGACCTGACGACCGCACAGCCGCCCTACCTGCGCTTCGAGCCGGTGGGGAGCACGGGCACGCTCCTGCTTAAGCTGCACCGCGAGGCCGGGTTGCCCGTCGAGCGGGCGGACGCGCGGCTGATGCTGAGCGCTATCCTCAGCGACACGCTGCACTTCCGCAGCCCGACGACCACGCCCGACGACCGGGAGGCGGTGGCGTTCCTGGCCCCGGTCGCGGAGGTGGCGGATGTGGAGGCCTATGCCCTCGCCATGTTCGCCGCCAAGAGCGACCTCGGTGACACGCCCGCCGAGACGCTGCTCAGGATGGATTACAAGGTCTTCCCCTTCGGCGATCCCACGCGGCCCCAGAGCGTGCAGCAGTGGGGCCTGGGCGTGATCGAGACGACCAATCCGGGCTACGTCCTGGGCCGTCAGGCCGAACTGCTCGCGGCGATGGACCGGGTGCGGGCCGAGGACGGGCTGAACGGCGTGCTGCTCTCGGTCGTGGATATCCTGAACGAGACGAACCGGACGTTGGTGCTCTCCGCCACCGAGGAGAAGGTGTTGCGCGAGGCGTTCGGGGTGGAGATGGCGGGGGGGCTTGCCGACCTGGGCGGGCGCATCAGCCGCAAGAAGCAGATCGTGCCGACGCTGGAGGCCTATTTCACGCCGACCGCCTGACGTTCCGCCACTCCCATGACTGAGACCGACGCTCTGACTTGGCTCTTCGCGCGTCAACGCTTCGGCGTCCATCCCGGCCTGTCGCGGGTCCGCGCCCTTCTCGCCCGGCTGGGGGACCCGCAACAGAACTTCCGGTCAGTTCTCGTCGGCGGCACGAACGGGAAGGGCAGCACGGCGGCGACCCTTGCCTCCATCCTGACGGCGGCGGGCGAGCGCACAGGCCTCTTCACCAGCCCGCACCTGACGCACTTCTCCGAGCGGTTCGTGGTGGCGGGCCGGGAGTTGCCGCCGGAGGTCGTGTTGAGGGCGCTGGAGGAAGTCCGTCCCCACGCCGAGGCGGAGGGCGCGTCCTTTTTCGAGATCGTGACGGCCCTGGGCTGCCTGCTCTTCGCCCGCGCTGGGGTGACGACGGCGGTGATGGAGGTGGGCCTCGGCGGGCGGCTGGACGCGACGAACGTCCTCGACCCGGTGCTGAGCATCGTTACTAACGTCGGCCTGGATCACACCGAGATTCTGGGCGACACGCCCCAGGCCATCGCGGGTGAGAAGGCGGGCCTCCTCCGCGCCGAGCGACCCGCCGTGACTGGCGTCGGGTCCGACCTCCTGCCCGTGCTGGAGGCGCAGGAGGCCGACCTCTGGGCGTTGGGGCGGGAGGTGATGTTGGAGGCCGCGCCGCTGGGCTGGGACGGCTGGGAGGTGCGGGTGGGGCTGCCGGGAGCGGACCTGTTCTTCAATACGCCTCTGTTGGGGGAACATGGCGCGCGCAACGCCGCGCTGGCCGCCGCCGCCGCCCACCGGCTCGGGGTGGGGGAGAGCGCCATCCGCATGGGAACGGCGGGTGTGCGCTGGCCGGGTCGCCTGGAGGTGTTGCCGTGGCGGGGCGGGCGCGTCCTGCTCGACGGGGCGCACAACCCGGACGGGGCGCGGGCGCTGGCGGCGGCCCTGCGCGGGTTAGGGGTGGAGGGCGTTCCGGTCGTGTTCGGCGCGGCAGCGGACAAGGACCTTACGGGCGTGGCGGTGGCCTTGAGAGAGGTTGCCTCCGAGGTCATTCTCACCCGTGCCGTCCTCAGCCCGCGCGCCGCTGACCCTGCCCAACTCGCCTCTTTCTTCGGCGGGCTGCCCACACGCCTCACCAGCTCACCAGAGACCGCGTTGGAGCTGCTGGCACCCGGCGGCCTCGCGGTCGTGTGTGGAAGCTTGTACCTGATCGGGGAGGTGCGTCCTCTCCTACTGGGGGAGGTGGGCGAGGGGCGCGAACGCTGGCAATAGCGTTTTCCGGCTCTGCTGGCGGCTGGAAGCTGGCCGCTGGCCGCCCCCCCGATGCTCTAGGCTGCACCCATGAGCATGGACGAGCTGAGACGCCGCCTCGGACAGGTCAGCGACCTGAACGCCGCCGCCGGGCTGATGTCGTGGGACCAGGAGACGCAGATGCCCCCGGAGGCCGCCCACGTGCGCGGTCTTCAGATGGCGACGCTGGAGGGGCTGGCGCACGAGCTGTTCACGGACGCGCGCACCGCCGAGTTGCTGGACGCCGTGGGCACGCCGGAGGACGAGACGGACGCCGCCGTGGTGCGCGTCACCCGCCGCGACCACGCGAAGGACACCCGGCTGCCCACCGCCTTCGTGGAGGAGACCGCCCGCGCCCGCAACGAGGCGCACCACGCCTGGCTCGACGCGCGGGAACACAGCCGCTTTTCGACCTTTGCCCCGCATCTGGAGAGGATGCTGGACCTCGCCCGCCGTCAGGCCGACCTCCTCGGGTACGAGGAACACCCCTACGACGCCCTGCTGGACGAGTACGAGCCGGGGATGCGGGCCTCGCAGGTCCGCCCGGTCTTTGCCGATCTGCGGACGCGGACGCTGCCGCTGGTGCGCCGCGTCGCGGCGGCGGGGGACGCGGCGGACTACGGGGTGCTGACCCGCCCCTTCTCCCCGGAGGCGCAGAAGGCGTTCGCGTGGCGCGTGGCGGGGGAGGCGTTCGGGTTGAAGCCCGAGTTCGCCCGGCAGGACGAGAGCGCGCACCCCTTTCAGACGAACTTCAGCCGCAGCGACGTGCGCGTGACCACGCGGGTGGAGCCGTACTGGCCCGCCTGCCTCTTCGGCACCTGGCACGAGGCCGGGCACGCCATGTACGAGCGGGGGGTCGCGCCGCGTTGGGAGCGCACGCCCGTCTCGGCGGGGGCCAGCCTCGGCGTCCATGAGAGCCAGTCGCGGATGTTCGAGAACCTGCTCGCCCGCTCGCGGCCCTTCTGGCGGCGGTACTTCCCGCAACTCGCCGAGGTCGCGCCCGAGGTCACGGCGGGCCAGGACCCCGAGACGCTCTACCGCGCCGTCAACCGCGTCCAGCCCAGCCTGATCCGGGTGGAGGCCGACGAGGTGACGTACAACTTCCACATCATGCTGCGCTTCGAGCTGGAACTCGCGCTGCTGGAGGGCACCCTGAAGGTTCACGAGTTGCCGGAGGCGTGGAACGCCAAGATGGCGGAGGACCTGGGCCTCACCCCCCCCGACGACGCGCAGGGCGTGTTGCAGGACATCCACTGGTCGGCGGGCCTGATCGGCTACTTCCCGACCTACACCCTGGGCAACCTCCTGAGCGTGCAACTGCTGGAGGCCGCGCGCCGGAACGAGGCAGTCGCCGCCGGAATAGACCGCGCCGAGTACGGCCCCCTGCTCGCCTGGCTCGTCGAGAACGTCCACCAGCCTGGACGGAGCCTCACTCCCGGCGAGATCACCGAGCGGGCGACGGGGCGGGCGCTCACCGCCGATCCCTACGTCGCCTACCTGCACGAGAAGTACGAGGATATCTACGGGCGGAAGGCGGAAGGCTGAAGGCCACAAGGAGCGAAGGCAGAGGCTTCCCCGGCCAGCTGCCTTCTCCCATCTGCCTTCTGCCCTGCGCTTACACCGCCTGCTTCCGCTCCGCCTGTGTCACCAGATACGCCCGCGCCGCCCCCAGCCACATCCGGGCGAGGTCGTGGTGGGGGTGGCCGCGTTCCTGGAGGGCGACGTTGCCCAGCGCGAGCTGGCGCTCCACCCGGCGCACGGCCCCCAGCCCGCCCTCGTTCTCGGCCTCGATGAGCGTGTTGAGAACGGTCGTGGGGTGGGCGTACCCGACGCGAATGCTCTCGGCGATGGTCTCCAGTGCGCGCATAGGTCGCCCTCCTGTCTTTCATCTTCGGCTAGAGTGAGGCGTCTCGTCTGAAACACTAATTCATCCTTTGATTACGATATTAGCAGAGTTCGTCGGGGCAGGCAAGAAGGACGCCCCCCGATTCTGTATTGACCGTACCGGGGAGCGGTGTTACACTCCGAAGCAAGGGTGCCGGATTCTGCCTCCAGGCGAACGCGGAACAGAGAGCGGACGCCCCCAGGCGGCTCCACATTCCCACACTGGGACGTGAGGCGACGCCGCAGCCGAGGAGGTGAAGATATGAAACTGCACGAACGACTCCGCGAGTTGCGGAGTGAGCGCGGGCTGCGGCTCAAGGATGTGGCCGAGACCGCCGGGATCAGCGTTCCGTACCTCAGCGACCTGGAGCGCGGACGCACCAACCCCAGCCTGGAGACCCTCCAGACGCTGGCGGGGGCCTACGCGATCACCGTTCACGACCTGCTGGAGGGCGTCGAGTTCTACGGCGACTCCACCGAGGGCGCGCTCCCGAAGGGACTGGCCGACCTCGTGGCCGATCCGACGCTGGGCGGGCAGCTCACGCCCGACTGGGTTCGCACCCTGTCGCGCATCGAGTTGCGTGGTAAGCGCCCCCGCGACAAGCAGGACTGGTACGAGATTTACCTGCACCTCAAGCGCATCCTGAACTGAGCGCCTGTGACACGAGAAGGGCCGGAGCCTCACCGCTCCGGCCCTGTGCGTCGTCTGCTTCCGCTTGCTCTTACGCGGCGGCCTCGCGTGCCTCGCCCGTCCGGGTGAGGAGGAGCGTTCCCGCTCCCCACGCGCCGCCCACGAGGCCGAAGGTCAGCGCCAGGGGCGGCACGCCGAGGCTGAGGGCGACGGCGCACAGCCCCAGCAGCGCCCCCAGCGCGTCGGGTCGGGGCAGGCGCAGGCGGAAGGCGAGGGCGCGGCCCGCGTCGTAGGCGCTCACGCTCAGGCCCGTCGCCAGAGTGAGGAGAGCGAAAGCGGTGGCGAGCAGGGCGGGCACGAGCAGCCCCACGAGTGCCAGCCCCAGCGCCGGGCCGATCAATACGGCGAGGGCGAGCACGCCGAGCGCGAGGGTCCGCACGGGCGCATGTCGCTGCCGCCGCGCGAGGGTGGGGGCCACGCCCGTCACGAAGAGCAGCAGCAGCATCCCGCCCGTCAGCAGCAGGAAGATGGGACCCCACGCCGCCCCGCCGAGCCACCCCAGCAGGGGCCGGAAGGCGGTGGCGGTGGCGGCACTCAGGCCGGAGGGGGGGGCTGTCTGGATGGCTGCCGTGTCCCCCGGTGCCCGGCCCAGCAGGGCGTTGACCCGGCCCGTCACCCGCGCGCCCTCCTGCCGCCGCACGTCCCCGAACAGGGTGATGACCTCGCCGTCCACCCGCGCAGAGGGACTGAGCGTCACGTCCCCGCCGACCGCGATGACATTGCCGCGCACCGGGCCGCTGACCGTGAGATCGTGCCCGACGGTGACGCCGCTGCGCCCGAACGCCTCATAGAGCGGCGGCAGCGTCAACACGGCGGAGAGCACGAATGCCCCGGTCCCCAGCCGCAGAGTAGTAGGCGTGGGCCGCCACGTCACGAGCAGGCTGACTCCCAGCAGCAGCGCCAGCCCGACCCCCGCCAGCGGCGAGACCTGCGCCACGAGCGTCTGCAACACGGTCGCCCCCGCTGCCAGGTTCGGCCACGCGCTCGTCACGGCGAGCAGCGTCAGGCCCACGAGCAGCCCCGACACGAGCAGGAGGGGCGCGGGATTGTGGGCGGGGGAATTGGGGACGACCGTGGGGGAACGTTCCACCGCCGTCTCCCCGGCGATGCGCCCGGCCAGATGACTCGCCAGCGATGTTGCCGGAAGAGGAGCAGGCCGGGCCAGCCGCGCCGACCACGCGACCTCGGAGGCGACGGCGGCGGCCACACTGCGCCCCAGCGGGGGAAGGTCGCTCAGCGCGGCGGCGGTCCGAATGGCGGCCACCACCTCCCCGGCGACGCTCCGGGCAGGGGCTGGAGTAGCGGCCAACTGCGCGGCGAGGGCCACCTCCGCCCCGACAGACGCGGCCACCCCATGCGGGGCCGGGGGAGGGGAGGAGGTCTGGAGCCGCGCGCTCCACGCCACCTCCTCTGCGACCGGGCGGGCGCAACTGCGCGGGAGGGTGGGCCGCTCCAAAGAACGCAGGGCGTCCGTGGCCCCGGCCAGCCGCCGGGCGGCGTCCTCCACCTCCGTCTGACGAAGCAGCAAGGCCAGCCGCGCGCGCTCGCCGGGGGTCAGTTCACCCTCCGCCTCGCGGTGCAGCAGGTCCAGCTCGTCGCGCCACTCCCGGTCCATCGTTCCCTTTACGTCGGATGAACCCGGAAGGTTGCCGGATCAAGAAAGAGAGAACGTCCTCAACCGTCCATGTCCACCGGAACCGGACGCCCCGCCGCGTGGTAGTCCCCACTCTTGCCACCCGTCTTGGACAGCAGGCGCACGCCCGTGATCTCGACGGCCTTGCTCGCCGCCTTGAGCATGTCGTAGACGTTGAGGGCGGCGACGGTGACGGCGGTGAGGGCCTCCATCTCCACGCCCGTCGGTGCAGTGGTGCGGACGGTGGCGACGATGCGGACGCCCGCCTCCTCCAGCGTGAGGGTCACGTCGGCACCCGTGACGGGGATGGGGTGGCAGAGCGTGATCAGGTCGGCGGTGCGTTTGCTGCCTGCCAGCCCCGCCAGCCGCGCGACGGTGAGGGGGTCGCCCTTCGGGTTCGTGCCCGCCACGAGCGCCGCCCGCGCCTCATCTGGCAGGCGCACCCAGCCCTCGGCGGTCGCGGTGCGTGCGGTACTCGCCTTGCTCGTCACATCCACCATGCGCGGCAGGCCGTCCCGGAAATGGGTGAGTTCCGGTGTCCCCCCGCCCTCTGCCGTCACCCTCAGTCCTCCGGGAGCTTGAGGTCGCGCAGGGCGGCGAAGGGATGCTGTGAGACGTGGGCCGACCCCTCTGGAGCGCCCAGCAGGTCGTCGATCTTCTCGACCGGCACCTGCGCCATGTGTTCGCAGGGTCCCTCGTTGAGGTCATGGCCGCAGACCTGACACAGCCCCTTGCAGTCGGGGGCGTGCAGGACGCTCAGGGGCGCTTGCAGCAGCGTCGTCTCGGCGAGGTAGGCGCTGAGGTCGAGGTCGGGGTTGCCGAAGACGAGCACCTCCTCGCCCGTCTCGGCCTCCTCCAGGTAAGGGGTCTCCACCGACGGCTCGTAGCGCAGCAGGGTGCCGAGCTTGAGCCGCAGCGGGACCTCCACCTCGCGCAGACAGCGGGCGCACTCCATCACGATGTCGGGGGAGAAGCTGCCCTGAAGGTACATCTCGTCCCCGCCCAGCGAGTTGACATCCATGCGGTAGGGGGCGGGGCGCACGAAGCGCAGGGTCTGCGTCTCCGCGCCCTGCTCGTAGTTCAGGTGATCGAGGTTCCCCGCCGCGTGCGCGTCCGAGGACGTTCGTAGCAGCGAACCCAGGTGAATGCGGGGCGTGTCGCTCATCCCCCCATGATAGGCCCGTTCGCCGCCGCTCACCGGACACCGGGCACGGTCAGTGAAGAATCAGGTCGGGTGCATTCCCAGCTACGCCAGCACGTCCGCCGCGTTCCGGTCGGTCGGGAAGACGGGGAAGAAGACGTGTTCGGCCACCCCGTCCCGCACGATCAGGGTCACCCGCCGCAGCAGCGTCAGCCCGTCCACCCCGGAGGTGAGCAGCCCCAGCGCCCGCGTGAAGCCCAATCCCTCGTCCGACAGGAGAGGGAAGGGGAGGTGGAGCCGCCCCACCGACTCACGCTGATAGGCGGAGTCCTGCGTGCTCAGGCCGAGGACTCGCGCCCCCCCCCCGCCCGCAGCTCGGCATGGTGCTCCCGGAAGGCGCAGGACGGAGGGTTCACTTCGTCGGGAGGGCCTCATTCGGTCGTCCCGTGTGCGGGGAGGTGCAGAGCATAGACCTCCCCGATCTCCCCGGCAGCCGCCCCAGATCAGTCACGCCAGTTCGACCACGCTCGCGTCCGAGAGGGTGAGCTTGTGGGTGCTGGGCACCTTGCGCCCGCCGCGCACCTGGGCGCGCACGCCGATCAGGCAGTCTTGCAATCGGGTGTTCACGCACTCGATCAGGGCCTCGGCGTCCACGACGCTGTGTTCGACCTCGGCGTGGCGGATCACGCTGTCGCGCCCGATGCTCGTGAAGGGGCCGATATAGGCGTCCTCGATGACCACGCCCTCACCCAGCAGCACCGGCCCGACGATCTTGCTGCGCGTGACCGTGGCCGAGGCGGGGACGACCACCCGGCCCGTCAGCCGCGAGTCGGTGACGGTGCCCTGCACGTCCAGCTCGATGCGTTCGAGGAGCAGCCGGTTGGCGTCGAGGAGGTCGAGGGGTCGGCCCGTGTCCTTCCACCAACCCTGCACCCGCTGCCCCAGGACGTTCTCGCCGCGCTCGATCAGGCCCTGGATGGCGTCGGTGATCTCGTACTCGCCGCGCGCCGAGGGGGGCATGCCGTCCAGCACCTCGAACACCTGCGGCGTGAAGCAGTACAGCCCCGCCACCGCGAGGTTGCTCGGTGGATTCTTCGGCTTTTCCACCAGCCGGGTGATGCGCTCGCCGCTCAGCTCCGCCACCCCGAAGGCGGTGGGATCGGCCACCTCCACGAGGGCGATCAGGGCCGTGGGCCGCTCCCGCCGGAAGCGCTCCACGAAGGGCCGCGCCCCGAACTCGAAGAGGTTGTCGCCGAGGTAGACGCAGAAATCGTCCTGCCCGACCCACTCGCGCGCCATCATGACGGCGTGGCCCAGGCCGAGCTGCTGGTGCTGGTCGATCAGGGTGACGTTCACCCCCTCCACCTTCCGCAGGGCGTCCCTGATCTCCTCGCGCGTGACCTCCGAGACGATCACGCCGATCTCGGTCACTCCGGCGTCGGCCAGGGTGCGGATGGCGTGGCGGATGATGGGCTGGCCCGCCACACGCAGCACGGGCTTCGGGCGGGTAAAGGTCAGGGGGCGCAGGCGCGTGCCCAGGCCCGCAGCGGGAATGATCGCCTTCATAGGAGTCCCAGTGTAGGCCCTTGCCCCCGCTGTGGCGCACCGGGCGATGGGGGGGAGGCCACCTACACCCACCTGAGGGCACCCTGACCGGCCCAAACTGACGGGAAGGTGAGAAACGCGGAAGCGGGCCATCATTCCAGGGTCCCCGCAGTCCGGTACGCTGGTATAAAGTGCTGGTGAATGCCTCCTCACGGGCACCCTCTTCAGGAGAGACAATGACCAACCCCTTGTCGGCCCTAGTGGGCCACAGCTTTGCCCTTCGCAGCCCGAGAGGCTGCCCGGGATGACGACTTTCGCAAGACGTTCGGAAGGCAACCGCCGTGGCTGACCGTTCCGAGCAGGAGATCGACCTGGCGGTGTTGTGGCGGGGCGTGCGCCGGCGCCTGGGGTGGATTCTGGGCACGGCGGCGCTGCTCGCCCTCGTCGCCTTCGTGTGGTCGCGTGCTCAGCCGCCCGTCTACGAGGCCAATGCCAGCCTGATCGCCGCGAACAGCCAGGGGCAGGAAGGCCCTTTCGGCAGCGCGGTCGTCAAGGCCCCGCCCCTGCCCGAGGGGGCCGTCGCCCAGGCCCTGCAAAGCACCCAGGTCATCGCCCCCCTCATCCGGGCCGTCGGGACGAGCGCCGCCATTCCCGCCGCCGAGCGCGAGCGGCTGGTGGGGCGCCTCAGGCGCGAGCTGAGCGAGCAGCGGCTGCGGACGATGACCCTGACCTCCCGGCTGGACCCCGGTGGGAACGGCATCTACACCCTGCGCGCCCGCGCCCGCACTCCGCAGGCGGCGCAGACCCTCGCCAACCTCGCCGTGGACGCCCTGCGGTCCTGGGACACGGGCCGCGCCCTTCAGACGGTGCGCCGGGCGCAGGCGGGCTTCCAGGCGCAGCTCCTCCAGATCGACGGGCAACTCGCGCAGGCGGGACGGACGCCCGTCGAGCGGCAGACGCTGATCGCCCGGCGCGCCACCGTGCAGGACAACCTCGCGCAGGTCGGCATCCTGGAGAACTCGGCGACCGGCGTGCTGAGCCTGCTGGCGGGGGCAGTGGAACCCGCCCGGCCCACCGCGCCCAGGCCGCTGCGGAATGCGGCGCTGGCGGGCTTCCTGGGGCTGCTCCTCGCCGCCGGGGTGGTGACGCTCCTGACCGTCCTCGACCGCACCGTTCGCACGGAAGACGACCTGCTGAGCCTCAACGTGCCGACGCTGGCGGTCATTCCCCGGCTGCGCAAGCGCGATATCGTCTTCAGCGGCATCGTGCGGGCCGCGCGTCAGGCCGGGTTGTACGAGGCCATCGGCTTCCTGCGGGTGAACCTGCTCACCGCGCTGCCGGGCCGGGCGCATCCGGTCGTGATGATGACGAGCACCGCCCCCGGCGAGGGCAAGAGCAGCCTGACCGCCACCCTGGCCGACGGCTTCGCGTCCAGCGGCCAACGGGTCCTGATCATCGACGCGGACCTGCGCCGGGGGACCCAGGCGGCGGTGTGGCAGAAGTTCCACGAGGGCGGCGAGTGGCATCAACTCGTCGGCACGGGCGGGGTGCGCACGACCCAGGAGGCCCTGATCCACCCCGAAGACGTGCAGGTGCTGCGGGTGGAGGAGGGCGTGGACATGCTGCCCGCCGGCCCCGGCCTGCACGACAGCCTCTCGGTCTTCAACCAGGCAGACATCCGCCGGGCGCTGGGGCTATGGCGGCAGAAGTACGACATCGTGCTCCTCGACAGCGCGCCCCTGCTCGCCCTCGCCGACGGGCTGGTCCTCGGCGCCCACGCCGACGCCGTGCTGATGGTCACCGAGTATGGCCGCACGAACATCCAGGCCGTTCGCAGCGCCATCCGCCGGGCGGAGCGCTCGGGGCTGAACCTGCTCGGGTTCGTCATCAACAAGTCCGACGCACGTGAGGAGTCGAGCTACGGGTACTCGTACTCCTACACGCCGCGCAAGGAAGGAATGAAGGTATGACCCTCCTCATCACGGGTGGCTGCGGCTTCATCGGCAGCAACTTCGTCCGCTACTGGCTGGAGCACCACCCCGAAGACCGCGTGGTCGTGTACGACAAGCTGACCTACGCGGGCCGCGAGGAGAACCTCGCCGGGCTGTGGGACCGCCCCACCCTCTCGCTGGTGAGGGGCGACATCGCCGACCTGGACGCCGTGCGCGCGGCCTGCCGGGAGAACGACGTTCGGCTGATCGTCAACTTCGCCGCCGAGACGCATGTGGACCAGAGCATCCTCGGGCCGCTCGTCTTCACGGAGACGAATGTGCGCGGCACCCACGTCCTGCTGGAGGTGGCGCGCGAGCTGGGGCTGCGGCTGCACCACATCAGCACCGACGAGGTGTACGGCCACATTCCCGACGGGCACAGCAGCGTCGAGACCGACCCCCTCGCGCCCCGCAGCCCCTACGCGGCGAGCAAGGCGGCAGCGGATCAGCTCGTGCAGGCGTACCACATCACCTACGGCCTGCCCGTCACCATCACGCGCGGGGCGAACAATGTGGGGACGTACCAGTACCCGGAAAAGGCCGTGCCCCTCTTCTCCACCAACGCCATCCTCGGCGAGCCGTTGCCTGTCTACGGTGACGGGAAGCAGATGCGCGACTACGCCCATGTCTATGATCACTGCACCGGGATCGAGGCGGTCTTGTTGCGCGGCGGGGTCGGGGAGGTCTACAACGTCGGCACGGGCCGCGAGATGACCAATCTGGAGATGGTGGACATCGTGCTGAGGACGCTAGGCAAGGACCACAGCCTCGTGAGGCACGTCGCCGACCGCCCGGGCCACGACCGCCGCTACTCCATGAACGTGGACAAGCTGCGCGCGCTCGGCTGGGAGCCGAGGTACGACCCCCGGCAGGCGGTGGCCGAGGCCGCGCGCTGGTACGCGGAGAACCGCGCGTGGTGGGAACCCATCCGTAACGGGGAGTTCCGGGAGTACTACGACCGCCAGTACGCCGAGCGCCTTGCGGGGAATGCGGCGAGATGACGGACGCTTCGTTGGGCGGCATCCGGTCACGCCGGGGCATCATCCTCGCGGGCGGGAGCGGCACCCGGCTGTACCCGGCGACCCTGGCCGTCTCCAAGCAGCTCCTGCCCGTCTACGACAAGCCGATGATCTACTACCCGCTCACGACCCTGATGCTGGGCGGCATCCGCGACATTCTGGTTATTTCCACACCCGAGGACACGCCGCGTTTCCGGCAACTGCTCGGCGACGGGAGCCAGTGGGGCCTGCGACTGGAGTACGCCGTGCAGCCGAGGCCCGAGGGGCTGGCGCAGGCCTTTCTCATCGGCGAGGAGTTTGTGGCCGGGCACGACAGCGCCCTGATCCTGGGGGACAACATCTTCTACGGGCACGACCTCTCCGAGTTGATGGAGGGTGCTAGCCGCAAGGCCGAGGGCGCGACCGTCTTCGCCTATCAGGTCAGCGACCCCGAACGCTACGGGGTGGTGGACTTCGACGACGCGGGCCGGGTGCTGTCCATCGAGGAGAAACCTGCCGCCCCGAGATCGGACTTCGCCGTGACCGGGTTGTACTACTACGACCGCAACGTGGTGGACATCGTCAGGGGGCTGCGGCCCTCGGCGCGCGGCGAGCTGGAAATCACCGACGTGAACACGGCGTACCTGCAAGGGGGCCTGCTCGACGTGCAGGTGATGAGCCGGGGCTTCGCGTGGCTGGATACCGGCACCCACGAGAGCATGCTGGAGGCCAGCCACTTCATCCAGACCATCGAGCACCGCCAGGGCCTCAAGATCGCCTCGCCCGAGGAGGTGGCATGGCGGCACGGCTGGATCAGCACCGACGAGCTGTGCGAGCAGGGACAGCGCCTCGCCAAAAATCAGTATGGGCGTTACCTCCTTAAGCTCGCCCGGGAAGGCAGACGCACCCCATGAAGATAGAACTGGCCCCCGAATACAACGACATTCTCAGCTTCGAGACCTACCCGCCCGCTCCCGCCATCGCGGGTGTCTGGACCCATCCCCTCCGCAAGAACCGGAGCGAGAACGGCGCCTTCATGGAGTACCTGCGGCTGGGTGGTGAGGGCGTGCAGGGCCTCCCCGGTCAGCTCGTGCCCCGCCAGATCAGCGTGTCGTGGGCCGCTCCGGGCCGCATCAACGCCTTTCACATCCATGTGAAGGAGGAGCAGAACGAGGTCTGGTGCGTCATTGCGGGACAGCTTACGGTATGGCTGGTGGACTGCCGCGCCGGAAGCCTGACCCTCGGCGTGCGCCGCAAGCTGGTGCTGAGTGGTGAGCAACCCACACTGGTGTATATCCCCAGCGGCGTGGCCCACGGCTACCAGGCCGGAGAACAGGGAGCGACGCTGCTCTACAGCATGGACGCCCAGTTCAACCTCGAGGACCCCAACGAGGGACGCCTGCCCTGGAACCATTTCGGGGAGGAGTTGTGGGATGCAGATAAGGGGTAGCAAAAGGTATTTCTACATCTTTGCTCAATTTGCTGGAACTTTAACTGCAAGAGTTTACACCGCAGCTTCGATGTTTGCTATTTCCATTGTATCTGCACGACTACTCACCGTAGAGTCTCGCGGAGAATTGGCGATGTACCTCAATCTTTTCAACATTATATCTCTATTTGTAGGCTTAAGCTTGTGGGATGTCGTGTTTCACAAAAAAATGATGCAAGTAGAGGCAGATAAAATATGGTATTCAAGCTTAATTATATTCCCAATCTGTATGTTTGCGGGTGTTGTATTTTCATTCATGATTTTAGAAGATGTGAATTTAATAAATAGAATTGGCGCATCTTTAGGCATTTCTCTTGCCGCTGGCATGCAGGTAGTAGAGTTTGTGGCTCGCTCTGTTTCAATTAGAGGGTCCAAGCTTAACAATTATAATTTTGCATCGATTGTGGGCAGAACTGTCACGCTTGTTCTAACCTTCGCCTCTCTTGCAGTCGCACGTTCACCATTTCATGTAGTTCTTTCGATTGCTTGTGGTTTGATTATTATCATCCTGATGAGCGTGCAATCAAGTGCATCAGAGTTATTTTTAAAAATGAAGTGGGGCGATTTCATCTCTATGTTGAAGTACGCCCTCCCTATACACATGGGCTTGGTTGCTGCGGCCACTATGTCGCAATTGGATCAACTTATTATAGGAATTTCATCATCAAAAGTGGAGCTGGCCTTATATCAGGTAGCAGCCCAAGTCTTGATATCAATATCGATCCTGCCGCAAACTATATCCTCCATGACATATTCAAGTCTTTCTACTTCCCAAACGGATGGGAGGAATATCATAGCGTTCGCATTGGGAATGAGCATTGTAATTGCTGGTATCTTCTGCCTTACTCTCACCTACTTTTCTAATAATATTATTTACATTATATTTGGAGGAGAGTATTCAGCAGCGTCTAGATATCTTTCGGTGCTAAGTTTTTCCTCCTTCGGGATTGTTTCCATGGCACTATTTGCTCCACTTTGGGTTACTTCCGGAGCCGTGAGAATCAACTCACTCATAACTGGTCTTGTATCCGTGTTATTCCTATCGGCTAATATTTTGATAGTTCCAAATTATGGCGCTATGGGAGCATCATATGTATCCGCTTGCTCCTACAGCATCATATTTATCTTCAATATGGTGTATTGGTATAGAATTTGGGCTGGGGGTGGTATAAAGTGATGCTAATCTTTTGCATTCTGCCTCTTATACTAGTAACGCTCACAGTTATGATATTCAAATCAATATTACATCCTTCGGCTATATTATCTGGAGTCTGGGGATCTGTTATGATTCTCATTTATTTTTCAAGGAGTATGTTTAATGAAATTAAATTAGAGATAATCGCTTATATAATAATAATGGTTTCGTTGTTTTGTATATCGGCACTCATCCTATCTATAGCAGTGGGTAAGCGTAGGCTGAAAAGGAATTTAAACGTGTCGGAGAATCTAGAATTTGTTGCGTTCATTGTGACGATCGTATGTTTGTCTCTCCTTCCATCTTACATAAATCAACAGTCTCAGAATATCGAAAGTGGCCTCAGCATATTATATCAAATAAGGCGCAACAGCCTAGATGGTGAAAGCGGCGATACGCTTTTATCAAACTTTGTACTTATTAGTTTGGTAAATAGTATGTTTGCGTTTGCCGTTTACCTTAAGTTGAAGAGTTGGCGCACTGCTTTATTGTTTTCAATCACGTTCCTTACTGCCCTAGCATACGCGTTCTACACTGGATCTAAAATACCTTTGTTAAACGTTGTGATGGCAAACAGCTTTCTGTTCATGGCAATGCGACCAAAGAAGGAGGTTCCAGCCTTGGTAATTATGCTAGGAGGAGGTCTATCTGTTTTAATAGCAGGTTTATTTATGGTTAATTTTGCCGGACTTAGAAGTTATGGCACAAGTGAGAGAATTACTACGGCGGCGCTAGACTACATAGTTGGAGGCACGGTCGCGTTCGCTAACAACTTCGATGAGATATTGTTGTTCGAAAACCATCAAAATGTACAAAACGCCCTTTCTGTAATTCCTCAGCGTTTGGGTTTTGACATTGAATCAAGGGACATACACTTTCCCTGGACATCCATTAGCACAGATAGGCTTACAAACGTTTACACTATATTCTTTCCCCTGATTAAGGAATATTCTACTGTTGGTGCTACAATAATATTTATTGTACTTGGAGCGTTATATGGTATTGCATATATTTATTCAACAATAAAGATAGAGGTGTTGGTAATGTATGCGATCTTGTGTGTCGGTCTTGTTGGAACCATTTTTAGTGACTCTATTCTGTATGGTTCGTTGGTTAACATTAAATTCCTATTAGTAATTTTTCTCTTCATGTTTTTGAGCACGGCGATTGGTCACTTGAAGAAAAGGTTGTTCAAGGAAGATGCAGCTAACAGGAGTAGAAGTGGAAGAAAGAATATATAAGGTCATAGCTTATACGCAGGGAGAATCAGTCCCCTCTGCACGCTTTAGGGTTGATCAATTGGCGGAATTTATAAACGGTGAACCTAATTTGAACACAATCGTGAAAATTTCGAGAGCGAGATATGGCTCTTATCCACCTAGCAAATTATCCCAACGTCCTGCTTGGCTCCTACAGTCTTATATTGAAAGGCTATTGGCGTCTCTATCTTCCGGAAGTTACACCTCTGCTTTAGTACAAAGGGAGATGATATCAACTCTCATTTCTGGGGAAGCTTTGATAAGGATTCCCTTTGCATTTGACGTTGATGATGCTATTTGGACTAGTTCTAGATTGGGCTCAATTAAAAAAATTGTTGGAAGGTGTGAAGTTTTAATAGCCGGTAACGCTTACATAGCCGACCATCTTTCGGCATGGGCTCCTCGCATCGTGATATTGCCAACGTCCGTGAACACAGCTAAATTTACACCTGGCCCAACCTCACAGAGGGAAGAGGTTATTGTTTGGTCTGGATCAAGCAGTGGACTCAAGTACGTTTATGGAATTGAAAAAGAGTTGCATGTCTTGCTCGAAACCAAAAGTAGTTGGAAGTTAAAGATTATATCAGACTCACCGCCAATATTTAAATATATCAAACCTAATCAATACCTCTTTGAGAAATGGACGCCTCAATCTGAGGTCGAGGGCCTACAAAGTTCCTCTATAGGAATAATGCCACTTGCCGATACCGAATGGGAAAGGGCAAAATGTAGCTATAAAATGCTAACTTATATGTCCTGTTGCCTGCCGGTAGTTGTAAGTCCGGTAGGAATGAATCGAGATGTCTTGAGTATGGGATGCGTAGGATTTTCTGCGGGTAAAAGTGTCGAGTGGATAGATGCTCTTACCAGTTTAATCGAAAGTAATTACCTTAGAGAAATTTATGGGAATGAGGGGAGGTCCGTAGTAATGAAATATTTTGACCATAGACGTATTGCAACGGAACTTTCCTCTATTATGAAGGATATATCGTTATGAAGATTGCTCTTGTAATCACAGGTCTCGATTTTGGCGGTGCGGAAGCTCAAGTTGTAAGAATGGCAATCGAGTATAAGAGGAGAGGTCACTTTGTGACTGTTATTTCTCTGACTCCTCCTAAGCAATACGCCGAACACCTAAAATCTCTCGAGATCGACGTATTTAGCATAAATCTTGGGAATCTCACCTGTGTGTATAGAGAGGTCCTAAGTTACATCTTATATGTACGACGCCTCTCCCCTGACGTTGTACATGCACATATGTTCCATGCCAACGTATTCACTAGATTAATGCGCCCTATATGTGACACACACTTTTTAATATCGACGGCTCATAGCACACGAGAGGGAGGTCGACTTCGGGAACTAGTATACACTTTGACAAAAAATATACCCGATTTAACTACTAATGTCAGCAGAAAATCTTTGGAATTATATGAGCAGAAGAAGCTAATTTTAAAATCGAAGTCTAGATCAATACCCAACGGAATATACTCACGTCTACTTTCAAAAAGGCGTGTTAGGAGCGAGCAGAACATATTTACCTTCTTAGCTGTTGGAAGAATAGTGTGGGACAAGGACTATCCTAACCTCATATGGGCGGCCAAGCTTCTCTCTATACAAGGATATGATTTTCGTGTTTTGATAGCTGGCGACGGAGAACTAAGGCAGGAAGTGGATGAGTTGATAAATAACTTAGGATTGGGAGAGAGAGTGGTGACTCTCGGACTGACCAGAGAAGTATATAAGTTGATGGATGAATCGAATGTCTTTGTCATGTCCTCTCAAAATGAGGGACTGCCTATGGCTCTACTGGAAGCAGCTACATCCGCTATGCCTTGTGTTGTCACAGATGTTGGCGGCAATTCAGAAATAGTCCGAAACGGTATTGATGGATTTGTAGTACCGCCGCATAATCCTTTTGCCTTAGCTTACTATATGTCCAGTTTTATAAGAATGAACAGTGATGAAATGTTTGATATGGGGAATAGGCTTAAAAACAGGGTTGATACGCTTTATGGAATTGACGCTATCATTGATATCTGGCTTCAGGTTTATGAATCAAGAAGTGGGAGATAATCTTATGTTAAAGAACATAACCCATGAAATCAGTCACAACCTCTTATTGCTGCGTGAGGCGGCGGAACTGGGAGGCCGGGCGTGAAGGTCCTCGTCACAGGCGGCGCGGGCTACATCGGCAGCACGGTGGTGTCGGCGTTGGCAGACGCGGGCGCCGTACCCGTGGTGCTGGACTCGCTGGTCCAGGGGCGGGCGGAGTTCTCGGCGGGCCACCCCCTCTACGTGGGGGACATCGCGGACGCGGCGCTGCTGGACCGCATCTTTGCCGAACACCCCGACCTCTCGACCCTGATGCACTTCGCGGCGCGCATCGACGTGGAGGAGTCCACGCGCCTGCCGTCCCTGTACTACCGGGAGAACCTGTGCAAGGCGACGGCGCTGCTGGAGGAGGTGCTGAGGCGGGGCGTGCGGCGGGTGATCTTCAGCTCGACGGCGGCGGTGTACCGGGGAGGGGACGGCTCGCGCGGGCTGACCGAGGATGCACCCACCGAACCCCTCAGTCCCTACGCCCGCTCGAAGCTGATGTTCGAGACGGTACTGGGTGACCTGTGCGCCGAGTTCGGGGCGTCGGCGGTGGCGCTGCGGTACTTCAACCCGGTGGGCGCCGACCCGGCGTTACGTTCGGGTGCCTACAAGCCCGACCCGTCGCACATCCTGGGGAAGCTCACGGGGCTGGTGGCCGCAGGCGGCGGCGAGTTCGTGATCAACGGGAACGACTACCCCACCCGCGACGGCACGCCCGTACGCGACTACATCCACGTCTGGGACCTCGCCCAGGCGCATCTCTCGGCGCTCGACTACGTGAACGGCGCGGGGCCGGGCTACACGGTGATCAACGTGGGGTCCGGGTCGGGCGTCACGGTGCGCGAGTTCGTGGACGCCTTCCGGGCGGTGACGGAGCTGCCGCTCTCGGTGCGGGTGGGCGGACGGCGGCCCGGCGACACGGCGGGGGCCTACGCGGACACGGGCCGCGCGGCCCGGCTGCTGGGTTGGCGGCCCGAGCGGAGCTTGGAGGAGGGCATCCGCGACGCCTTGGCGTGGGAGGAACGCCTACGGGCGGGGCAGGACGGAACTGTGCGGGAGGAACGGCCCGCATGAATCTCAGGTTGATGTACCTCCTGACGATTCCACACAGCGCCCTGTGGTACCTCAGGGGCCAGCTCGCCCAGATGCAGGCAGCAGGGTATGAGACGTGCTTTGTCTCGACTCGGGGGGCGGGTGGCGAACTGGAGGAGGTGGGACGCCGGGAGGGGGTCGCCGTGTACCCGCTGGAGGTCAGCCGCGAGATTGATTTAAGGCGCGACCTCGTGTCCATGTGGCACCTTCACTGGATCATGTGCCGGGTGCGGCCCCAGATCGTGAACTTCGGCAATCCCAAGACAGGGCTGGTGGGCGGGTTGGTGTCGTGGGCGCGACGGGTCCCAGTCCGGGTCTATACCCTGCACGGGCTGCGGCTGGAGACGGTCACAGGCCGCAAGCGGCAGGTGCTCTGGCTCTGTGAGTGGTTGACCATCCGCTGCGCTCACCGGGTCGTGGCGGTGAGTCCCAGCCTGCGTGAGCGGGCGCTGGAACTGGGGCTGACCTCGCCCAGGAAAATCGTCACCCTTCACCACGGCAGCGTGAACGGCATTCGGCCAGTGGTCGCGGGCGCAGCAGAGGTCGAGAGCGTGCGCGCGCGTCTGAACCTGCGTCCGGGCGGGGTGGTCTTCGGGTTCGTGGGGAGGTTCACCCGGGATAAGGGCATCCGCGAGCTGGTGGCGGCCTTTGTAGAGGTGCGGGAGACGTTCCCGAACGCCACGCTGCTGCTCGTGGGGGACTTCGAGGAGGGCGACCCGGTGGACGCGGGGACGCAGGCGCGGCTCGCCGGGGGTGGGGGCATCTTGCGTGCGGGGTACGTGACGGACGTGGTGCCTTACTACGCCCTGATGGACGTGCTGGTGCTGCCCACCTACCGCGAGGGCTTTCCCACGGTGGCGCTGGAGGCCGCCTCGGCAGGCCTGCCCCTGGTGACGACCGACGCGACAGGGGCGCGCGACGCTGTGCGCGAGGGCGAGACGGGCCTGCGGGTCCCGGTGGGGAATGTGGAGGCCCTGGGTCAGGCGATGGCGCGGCTGGCAGGGGACCCCGGGCTGCGCCGCCGCCTCGGTGAGGAGGCCCGGAAGTGGGTGACGCGCGATTTCGCGCAGGAACGTCTTTGGAAGGAGTGGGATATGTTGTATCGGCGGTTGTGGGCGGAGAGCCGGGAACGGGCCGCCCGGACCCGCAGGCTGGCTCTGGGCACAGGCATGGCGTTCGTGCTGACTGGGTTGGCCGCACGTGCGGCGGGAACCTTCGGGCGGCGGGGGAAAGGATGAATGGGCTGCCGCGTCTCCTGATGACCGGCGCGACCGGAAACACCGGCCTTCATACCCTGCGGCGGCTGCGGGCACGGCAACCTCAGCGGCCCGTGCTGGCCCTGGTGCGGCCCACCACGAACACGGCGGCGCTGCGCGAACTCGGGGTGCCGTGGCACGTTTGCGACCTCGACGACCCGGCAACCTACCTCGGTGAGGTGCGGCCCGGCGACGTGCTGCTGGAGACGGCCAACCTCCGGCACGCGCGGCGGATGCTGCCCGCCCTGGTGGGGGTGGGGGTCACCCGGGCCTTTTGCGTAACGACGACGGGCGTCTTCTCGCGGCACCACTCGTACTCGGCGCTGTACCGCGAGATCGAGGAGGAGATGCGCCGCAGCCCGCTGGAGGTCACGATCCTGCGGCCCAGCATGATCTACGGCAACGAGCGCGACCACAACATGCACAAACTCCTGCGACTGATCGCCCGGGTGCCGGTGTACCCGGTCTTCGGGACGGGGCGCGCGCTGATGCAGCCCGTCCACGTGGAGGACCTCGCCGAGGGCATTGCGCAGGCGGTCGTACGGGACGCGCGCGGGGAGTTTAACCTCGCGGGACCAGGGGCGCTGTCCTACCGCCAGATCGTGGACGAGGCCTTTCGCGCCGTCGGGCGCCGGGGCGTGATGTTGTTCGTGCCGATGGGTCCAATGGCCGCCGTGGTGGGGGTCTTGCAGCGGGTGCCGGGCTTTCCTGTGAAGCACGAGCAGGTGATCCGCCTCCAGGAGGACAAGGCCTTTGAGATCAGCCCGGCCCGCCGGGAGCTGGGGTACGCCCCGCGTCCCTTCGCGCTGGGGATCGCGCAGGAGGTGGCCCGCCTGCGGCAGGTGGGGCGGCTGTGAGGGCCGTGACCGGGACGCCCGTGATAAGAGAGACGGGGAACGTCAGCCGCCGCGCCGCCGCGTACGAGCCGCTGAAGCTGGCGCTCGACCGCCTGCTCGCGGTGCTGGGACTCGTGGTGCTGTGGCCGGTATTCGCGCTGGTGGCGCTGGCGATCTTCGTGGACGACCCCGGCCCGGTGCTCTTCCAGCAACGGCGGGCGGGGCGCTGGCACCGGCCCTTCACAATCCTCAAGTTCCGGACGATGAGGCGCGGTACCCCCCACCTCTCCACCGAGGACCTGCGGTGCCTGGGGCTGAGTCCCTACACCCGGCTAGGTCCCTGGTTGCGCCGCACCAGCCTCGACGAGCTGCCCCAGCTTCTGAACGTCTTGCGCGGGGAGATGAGCCTGGTGGGGCCGCGCCCCGCGCTGCTGACCCAGGAGCTTGTGCTCCTGGGTCGGGAGGCTCTGGGCGTCTCGCAACTGCGCCCTGGGATCACCGGCCTGGCGCAGGTCACGGGCCGGGACGATCTGACCGACGAGGAAAAGGTGCGCCGCGACCACACCTACCTCCGAAACATTGGCCCGCTCACGGACGTGTTGGTGCTCGCGTACACGGTGCGGGGCGTACTGCGTGGGCGCGGGGTCTACTAGACATGAACACGTCCGCACGGGAAAAACATGGTGGCAGCCTTAAGATGCTCGGGGACCTCTGATTCATGACGACCGCGAATGCTCGGCTGAAATTTTTTCTCGACCTAGGCCTGTGGGGGGGGGCGGCGCTCCTCGCCTACGCCTTCCGCCAGCCACAGCTTCTCGCCCGGGGTATTCCGCCCAACGTGGGGGGCTACCTGCTGCTGACGCTGTTCGTGATGGCCGCGCTGGAAGCTCGCTACGGCTTGCACCGCCAGACGTGGCGCCGGGCGGGGGTGCTCGACCTCCAGGTGCTTGCTCAGGCGGTGGCCCTCGCCACGCTGGTGATGTTCGCGCTGGGCTTCGTATTGCAGACCTGGCTGCACCTGCCGCGCAGCGTGCCGGTCATGGCGGGGCTGTTGGGTTTCTTGCTGATGGGTGCAGCCCGGGTGTCGGTGCGCCTGGCCCACGAGCGCACCCGGTTGCGCGATACGCCGACCCGGCGCCGGGTCTTGATTGTGGGGGCAGGGGAGGCGGGGACCCTGATCGCGCGCGAGATGCAGCGCCACCCGGAAGCGGGGCTTGACCCCATCGGCTTTCTGGACGACGAACCCGGCAAGATGCGGCGCCGGGCGGTGGGACTGCCCGTCTTCGGACGGGTGGACGAACTCGTGACGGTGGCGGTACGCGAGGACGCGCAAGAGATTTTGATTGCCGTGCCGTCGGCGGGGGGCGACTTCGTGCGGCGGGTGGTGGACCTGGCCCGGCAGACCGGGCTGCGCTACCGCATCATTCCGGGAGTGTTCGAGATTCTTTCCGGTAACGTGAGCATCAACCAAATCCGGGACGTGAACTTGGAAGACCTCCTGCGCCGCCCGCCGGTTCACCTGCACACGGGGGAGATCGCGGGGTACTTGCGCGGACGGGTGGTGCTCGTTACAGGGGCGGGGGGCAGCATTGGGTCGGAGATCGTGCGACAGATCATGCCCTTCGCGCCGGGCACGGTGCTGCTCTTCGGTCGGGGCGAGAACAGCATCTTCACGATCCAGCAGGAACTGGCGCGCGACTGGCCGGACATCAAGCAGATCGGGCTCATCGGCGATGTGCGCGACGAGGCCCGGCTGCGGGCGGTGTTCGACCGCTACCGGCCCGAGGTGGTGTTTCATGCGGCAGCGCACAAGCATGTGCCGCTGATGGAGGAAGCTCCCTCTGAGGCGATCATGAACAACGTGATCGGCACCCAGAACGTGGTCGAGCTGTGCCTGGAGTACGGGGTGGGGCGGCTGGTGAACATCTCGACCGACAAGGCAGTGAACCCGACCTCGGTGATGGGGGCCTCCAAACGGGTCGCGGAGATGGTGGTGTCCGCCGGGGCCGCGCGCGCACGCACGACGCAGGCTTTCGTGTCGGTGCGGTTCGGCAATGTGCTGGGGAGCCGGGGCAGCGTGGTGCCGACCTTCATGGCGCAGATTCGCGCGGGGGGCCCGATCACGGTCACTCACCCGGAGATGGTGCGCTACTTCATGACGATTCCCGAGGCGGCCCGGCTGGTGCTTCAGGCCGGGGGGCTGGCGGAAAACGGCAAGGTGTACGTGTTGAACATGGGCGACCCCGTGCGGATCGCCGACCTCGCGCACGACGTGATCCGCCTGAGCGGGGCGCAGCATGTGGACGTGGTGTACAGCGGCATCCGCCCCGGCGAGAAGCTCTACGAGGAATTGCTCACGTCGGGCGAGGGGGTCGGGGCCACTACCCACAGCGAGATTTTCAGCGCCCGGCTGGGTCAGGTCAACCCCCACATGCTGAGTCAGCACCTGCGGCGGCTGCGCGCCCATGCCGAGCGCAACGACGAGGCCGCTATCCGGCAGCACCTCGAACAGCTCATCCCCGAGAACAAGTTTGGGGGCGTGCGGTGAGCGGCCCGCGTCTGCTGCTCACCGGTGGAAGCGGGCGGCTGGGCCGCGAGCTGCTGGCGCTGCTCCCCGGGGTGGTCGCCCCCAGCAGCCGGGAGATGGACGTGACTGATTTCGGCCAGGTGCGCGAGACAATCGCCCGGGAACGCCCGGAGGTCATCGTGCACGCCGCCGCGTACACGAACGTGGGCACAGCGGAGACCGGGCGCGAGACCTGCTGGCGGGTGAACGTGGAGGGCACCCGGCATGTCGCCCGGGCGGCGGACGAGGTAGGGGCGAAGCTCGTGCACATCTCCACCGACTACGTGTTCTCGGGCGACCGGGGTGGCTACCGCGAGACCGACACGCCGGGTCCGGTGGTGAACTACTACGCCCTGACCAAACTCGTCGCGGAGGCGGCGGCGCGGGCCGCTCACAATCACCTGATCCTGCGCACGAGTTTTCGTCCCCGGGACTTCCAGTACCCGGTGGCTTTCGTAGACGTCTTTACCGGGCAGGACTACGTGGACGTCATCGCACCGCTGGTCGCCGAGGCGGTGCTTCACGCGCACGCGATTCCCGATGAGGTCTTGCACATCGTCACCGAGCGCAAGAGCGTCTATGACCTGGCCCGGCGCCGCCGTCCCGATGTGCGCGAGGGTCGCCGCGCCGACGCCCCGGTCGCCCTGCCCGCCGACGTCTCGCTGAACATTGAACGCTGGGAGGCGCTCAGGGCAACGTGGGTGGGTCGGGCCGGAACTCCAGGCGGCGAACGTTGAGGTTGCGGTCGGCGAGCTGGCGGAAGAAGGGGTTGGTGAGCGTGATGTGGACTGGGACCCCCGTTACGGCCACGCGTACGGCCCGGCGGCGCTTCCCGGTTTCGACCTCCAGCAGGGTGCGGCCCTCCTGGGTGAAGGTCAATTTGGGAAAAGCGCCGCCGCCCGCCCGGCCCAGGACCCGCAGGGTCAGCTCGCCGGGACCGCAGGGAGTCAGGGACATCGGGACGTTGGAGACCAGCGAGGCGAGGTTGAGGTCCGGCCACCATGCTCCCCCCGTCTCCGGCGGCACGTTCACGGCCCGGAGGCCCTGGCACCCCGCGCCCTGGACCCGGAAATTCTCCAGGGTCGCTACCCGGGCCTCGGAGCGGTAGTAGTCGTTGAAATAACTCAGGGTGAGAAGCCCAGCCTCGGGAATGCGCAGCCGCAGCGTTCGGCGCTCCCGGAAGCTCTCGCTCAGGAGGGTCCGCGAGTTCAGGGCGACGTGGAGGACCGGAGGCTCGCCGCCCGCCACCTCGCCGTCGGCGGTGAGGACGAGGGTGCCGGGCGAGCAGAGGTTCACCTCCAGCCAAGCGACTCCCTGGAAGGAGAAGCCGGCCCCTAGCGGCAGGATGCCGTTGTCCTCCCGCTTGTACCCCACCCGGTAAACGGGGGGCTGAGTGCAGCGTTGTTCGGGCGGCGCCACGGCGAGGGCGGGCGCGCCTCCCACTCTCTGCCCGAGGCCGACCAGCAGGGCACCCGTAACGAGCGGCGACAGGACGAACGCGAGGACGGGCCACGCTCTCAAGGCCGCACCTCCACCGTCCAGCGGCGCGTTCCCAGGGGCTGGAGACGCAACGAGGAGGTTCCAGGGTGCAGCCGCAACTCCAGGGTCTGCCGCCGCACTGGACGCAGTGACCCGGACAGCATAACCCCCGGCGCACCTTCGGCGTCCACCGTGAAGGGGAGGCTGACGATCCGGGCGCAGCTCCTCAGGCAACTGTGCAGCGACGCCCGGTAACGGCCTGGAGGCAGGTCGAAGCGGGCGAAGGCGGTGTAACCGCGCGGGTCGCTCACCGTGGAGGGGGCGTTGAGCAGGGCGAGCCGGGGCGGCAGACTGGGCGGGAAGGGCAGCGCACTCGCCAGCAGCGGGGCCGACAACACAAGCATCAGTGCGGCAGTAAGTGCCCCCATGCCCACGCCAAGCCGCCGCAGATGCAGAAGCTGGCTCCCGGCCACGACCCAAAACACCTCGGCGAAAAAGGGACTGGGCACGAGGAGCGTGTTGTCGTTGACCGTGGCGACGAGCAGGCCGGAGATCACCGCCGTCCCCAGGGGATGACGCTGACACAGTGCCGCGCCCATGACCGCCCCGAGGAGCACGAACAGGCCCAGCAACCCCAGCGGCCCCGTCTCGGCGAGTTGTTGCAGCGAGACGTTGTGGGCGATGAGCCACGGGCTGCCGAGCCTCCTCACCCACCCCGGGCAGACCTGGGCCTGCCCGTCCGGCGCCGACCACAACTCGCAGGCGTCACCGGGCGCAGCCAGGTGCTGGCCCAGGCGGTAGCTGCCCGCCCCGCTCCAAGGCTCGCTCCGGATCACGCTCAGGGTGTTTTCCCACACGATGTCCCGCCCGGTGGTGTCCGCGCTGCCCAGGCGGGTAATCGCGTCAAGCTCCAGGCGCTGCCCGAGGGACAAGACTCCTGCGAGCAGGACGGCACCCGCCAGCACGCCGAGGAACAGCCGCCAACCCCGCCGGATCACGAAGCCCGCCGCGCACCCCACCAGGGTGGCGGCCAGCGGTCCCCGGCTCCCGGAGAGCAGCAGCACCCCCAGGGCAAGGAGGCCGAACGGAACTCGCCAGGTCAGCCTTCCCTGGGTGAACAGGGCCAGCCACACGCCGAGCGCGCCTGCCAGCCCCAGCGTGATGGACGTCATGTACGGGTGCGACAGGCGGCTGACGAGGAGGTCCGCGCCACCCAGGGCACCGGAGGCCAGCGCCGTGACATAGACGACGCCCAGCCCGAGGGCGAGGGGTTGCAGACGCTGGGCGTCCCGCAGCGCCACCCCCACCCCGATCAACCCGAACATCAGCCCCGTGCGGGCCAGGGCCAGGAGGCTGGCGAGCAGCGGCTCGGGCGAGAACAGCGCCGGAAGCTGCTGGCTCAGCGCGTAGAAGCCCAGGACCCACCACACGGGACGTGGCAGCCGTCGCAAGTAGGGCAGGGCCAGCAGAGCCAGCGGGGAGATCACGTACAGGGCAGGCAGCGCGGCGAGCCAGGGCGTGATCCAGCGCGGCGGCGCGGGAACCTCGGCAGGTCGCGTCACGGGCGTCACTATAGCGGCCCTGCCCGAGCGGCCCAAGCAAAAACCCCCGCCGAGGCGGAGGCTTTTTCGGTGGTGACCCCAACGGGATTCGAACCCGTATCGCTACCTTGAAAGGGTAGTGTCCTAACCGTTAGACGATGGGGCCACACCCACGGCATCACGCTTGTCTCCGCGCCTCGCCGCCCTCTCAAGGGGTGCTTTTCAGCACGCCCGGAAGCATAGCCCAGCCCCCCCAGTTCGTCAATGGTGAGGCCGTGAGGCTGGGAATGCTTCCGTCTTCCCCTACATATGCAGCGACCGCTTGTCCGCCGCCAGCGCCGCCTCCTTCACCACCTCACTGAGGGTGGGGTGGGCGTGGACGGTGCGGGCGAGGTCCTCCGCGCTGCCGCCGAACTCCATCAGCGTCACCGTCTCGCCGATCAGTTCGGAGACGTTGGGGCCGATCATGTGGACGCCGAGGATGCGGTCGGTATCGGCGTCCGCCACAACCTTCACGAAGCCGCGCGGGTCGCCGTGACCGAGCGCGCGTCCGTTGGCGCTGAAGGGGAACTGGCCGGTCTTGACGTTCAGGCCCTTGTCCTTCGCCTGCCGCTCGGTCAGGCCCGCCCAGGCAATTTCGGGGCTGGTGTAGATCACCCAGGGGATCACGTCGTAGTTGACGTGCCCGGCTCCTCCGGCGATAGATTCGGCGACCGCCACGCCCTCCTCCTCGGCCTTGTGGGCGAGCATCGCGCCGCCGATCACGTCGCCAACGGCGTACACGCCGGGGAGGTTGGTGCGGTAGTGTCCATCCACCCGCACGAAGCCGCGCTCGTCCAGCTCCAGCCCGACCGCCTCCGCCCCCAGGCCCGCCGTGTGGGGCACGCGACCGATGGAGACGATGAGCTTGTCGAACTCCGCCGTGACCGCCCCCCCGTTCTCCTCGTAGGTGACGGTCACGCCCGCGTCGCTCTGCTCGACCGCCCCGATCTTGACCCCGAAGTGGAAGTCCAGGCCCTGCTTCTGGAACTGCTTGAGGGCCTCCTTGCTCACGGCCTCGTCGGCGGCCATCAGGAAGCCGGGCAGGGCCTCCAGCACCGTCACCCGCGCCCCCAGGCGACGCCATACGCTGCCGAGTTCCACGCCGATGACGCCCGCGCCGATCACGCCGAGCCGGGCGGGAATCTCGGTGAAGGCGAGCGCGCCGCTGTTCTCGACGATGTGCCCGCCGAAAGGGGCCAGCGGCAACTCGCGGGGGCTGCTGCCCGTCGCCACGATGACGTTCCTCGCCCGGACCTCGGTTCCGGCAGCGTCCACGACCCAGCCGTCCCCTTCTGAGCGCACGAGGCGACCGAGGCCGTGGAAGCTCGTCACCTTGTTCTTGCGGAAGAGGTAGGCCACGCCGCCCGTGAGCTTGTCCACGACGGCTTCCTTGCGGCCCAGCATCTTGCCGAGGTCCACCCGCGCGCCGTCCACCTGAATGCCGTGTTCCGCCGCCTCGTGGTTGATCATCTCGAAGCGTTCGCTGGAGTCGAGCATGGCCTTGCTGGGGATGCAGCCCACGTTGAGGCAGGTGCCGCCGAGACTGCCCTTGCCCCCGCGCTCGAAGGCGTCCACGCAGGCGGTCTTCAGGCCCAGTTGCGCGGCGCGAATCGCGGCCACGTACCCGGCGGGGCCGCCGCCAATCACCACTACGTCGTAAGAGTCCATAACCGTTTCTGAGCCTACCACCCACCTCTCATGGGAAATGCGGCGCGTTCCCGGAGGCGTGACAGGGGAGGGGCGGGGGGACCTACGCCCGCCGGTAGCGTTTCACCGGGCGGCCCACCCCGCGCGTGTCCGTCTCGGCGGTGGCCTCGCCGCCCGCCACGAGGTGTTCGAGGTAGCGCCACGCCGTCACGCGGCTGAGGGCCAGGGCCTGCCCGATCTCGTTCGCGGTGCGGGGTGGGCCGTCCCGCAGCGTGGCGCGCACGAGGCGCAGGGTCTCCGGGTCGAGTCCGGCGGCGGGCGCGGTGGGCCGGGAGAGGGAGAACAGGGCGTCGAGGTCGCCCTGCCGCACCTCCCCCTGCCGCCACAGGGCCGCCCGCTCGCGCACCCGGCCCAGGGCCTGCGCGAAGCGTTCGGGGGCGCAGGGCTTGACGAGGTAGTCGGCGGCCCCCAGGGCCAGGGCGTCCCCCACGCTCGGCGTGTCGCTCGCGGCGGTGAGCAGGATGGCGTCCAGCCGCGCGGAGTGGGCGCGCAGCTCCCGCAGCAGGTCGAGGCCGCGCCCGTCGGGGAGATGAACGTCGAGCAGCAGCAGATCGGGGCGCAGGGTCTTGGCCATCGCCCGCGCGACCCGCAGCGTTTCCGCTATGCCCAGCACCTCGAAGCCGCCCGCCTGCGTCAGCAACGTGCGGTGCAGGGCGGCGATGCGCGGGTCGTCCTCGACGATCAGGGTGCGGACGGGTGGGGGAGAGGTCACACGGCCTCCGGGCCTCTGCGGCACTGCTCACGGCCCCCGACTGACGGGTGGGAGAAACGACGGGTTCCGAACGGTGGATTTGGCAAGCTTCGCGCAGGCGGGCGAGTGGCCCCGGCCTCCTCTGACCGCTGGGAGCTGGAAGCTGGCGGCTCCATGCCTCCGTCGGAGGTCCCGCGCGGGGTCCCCCTCACGCCGCCACCCCCGGCGCGGGCAGGTCCAGCGTGAAGCGGGTCCAGCTCCTCCCGTCGGGGTCCGTCACCCGGTCGTGGGTCAGGGTCGCCCCCAGCGCGTTCGCCCGGCCCCGCACGAGCGACAGGCCGACGCCGCGCCCCGCACCCTTGCTGCTCACGCCGCGCTCGGTGAGCGCCCCGGCGAGGGGGGCGGGCACGCCGGGGCCGTTGTCTCGCACCTCGACCACCAGCCCCTCGGGGTCCCCGGCGACGAGGAGCCGGACCTCGCCCGCCGGGTGCCCCTCCAGCGCCTCGAAGGCGTTCTCCAGGAAGTTGCCGACCGCCAGCTCGATCAGGTCGAGGGCCGGGGCGGGCAGGCCGTCGGGCAGGGCGCTGTGGGGGTCGAGGGTGAGGGTCACGCCCCGCTCGGCGGCCCGCTCGTACTTGCCCAGCACGAGGGCGGCGAGGCGCACGGGCCGCAGCGCCCGCACCGCACCTATGTGTTCGGCCTCCCGCCGCGACTGCGCGTAGATCAGCGCCAGGGCCTCACGCGTCTCGCCGAGGTGGAGCAGGCCCGCCAGCGTGTGCAGCCGGTTCGTGAACTCGTGGGTCTGCGCCCGCAGCAGGTCGGCGTAGCGCCGCGACTGGGTGAGTTCGTCCGCCAGCGCCCGCACCCGCGCGAGGTCGCGCACGACCACCACCCCCGCGCCGTCCGGGGCGGGCCGCACGCCGACGAGGAGGGGACGGCCCCGCACGGTGAGCGGGACGGGGGCGTCGGACGTGTCCGCGCCGAGGAGGGTCGTGGCTCCTCCGGGCAGGAGCGTATCGAGGGCGACGGGCAACTCCTCCGCCCCCACCCCCAGCAGTGCCCGCGCCTGCGCGTTCATCAGGTACACCTGCCCGCCTCGCACGACGAGGACGCCCTCCTCCAATGCCCCCAGCACCGTGCGGAAGTGCAGCAGCCCGCCCGCGATCTGTTCGGGTTCGAGGTCGAGCATTTCACGCCGCACCCGCCGGGCGAGGACCGACGCGCCCCCCAGCGCGAGGGCCAGCGCGCCCACGTACCACGGCAGCGCGACCCGCACCACCTCCTCGAACACCTCGCCCAGGCGTGGCAGCAGAAAGCCCACGCTCACCAGCCCCAGCACCCGCCCCTGCCCGTCCAGCACCGGCACCTTCGCCCGCACGGAGGGTCCCAGCGTGCCCCGCACCGTCTCGGTCACGGGGCGGCCCGCCCGGAAGCTGGTGAAGTCGCCCCCCACCATCGGCTCGCCGATCCGGTCGGGTTCGGGGTGGGTCAGCCGCCGGGTTGAGAGATCGGTCACGACGACGTAATCGGCCCCCAGCAGGAGGCGATGTTCGTTCATCAGGCGATTCAGTCCCGCGCGGGCCTCCGCGTCCCCGCCCAACGCGGCGCGCACGGGTGGCAGCGTGGCGATCAGCCCCGACTCGCGCAGCGCCCGGTCCGAGTACGTGCGGTGGATGGCCCCGCGCAGGCTGGCCGAGGCCAGAAGCGCGAGCGGCACCGCGAACAGCAGGAAGGCGGCGGCGATGGAGAGAAAGACCCGCGACTGAATCCGCAGCCAGCGCGGCGTGTGCGGCAGCGCGACCTCGCGCGCCAGGCTGGACGTGCCGGGGCGACGCGCAGTGGGAACCACGGGAGCCGGAGGAGAGGACACCGCGCCCAGTCTGTCAGACCGCGTGACCCCCGCGCCGGGTTTGGTTCACGCTGTGGACAAAAGGCGAGCAGTGCGGGGCATCCGTTTTGGTCCGCTGGAACGAACTTTCCTTAACTTAAAGGTTTGATGAAGACTGGTGGACGGGCCGTCCAAGTCCCTCCTGGTCAACCATGACCACGCAGCCTCCTGCCACAACCCTTCCGCGCGTCCCGCCGCCCGCGTTCCCGTGCCCGGCTGAGGCCTAGCCCCTCGCCGCCCACCCTCTCTTGCTCCCCGCGAGGTCTTCCATGCCGAAAGTGTTCCGCAGCCTGTATGTGCAGGTTCTCATCGCCATCGTGCTCGGCGTGTTGCTGGGCTTCCTCTTCCCACGGGTCGGGGAGGGCCTCAAGCCGCTGGGCGACGGCTTTATCAAGCTCATCAAGATGATCATCGCGCCGATCATCTTCGCTACCGTGGTGAGCGGCATCGCCCACATGCGCGACACGAAGAAGGTGGGGCGCGTGGGCGGCAAGGCACTCTTGTACTTCGAGGTCGTGACGACCTTTGCGCTCGTGATCGGGCTGGTGATCGTGAACGTGCTGGGGCCGGGCCGGGGGCTGAACATCGACCCTGCCACCCTCGACACGGGCAGCATCGCCACCTACACCGAGGCGGCGGGCCAGCGCACGGTCGCGGACTTCGTGCTACACATCATCCCCGACACCATGATCAGCGCCTTCACCGAGGGCGATCTCCTTCAGGTGCTCCTCGTCGCGGTGCTGTTCGGCTTCGCCCTCTTGAAGCTGGGCAAGCTCGGCGAGACGATTCTGGCGGGCATCGAGGCGGTCAACAGCGCGGTCTTCGTGATCCTGGGCTTCGTGATGCGGCTGGCACCGGTTGGCGCGTTCGGGGCGATGGCCTTTACCATCGGCAAGTACGGGGTGGGGTCGCTGGCGCAGCTCGGCTACCTGATGGTCGCCTTCTACGCGACCTGCGTGCTGTTCGTGGTCGTGGTGCTGGGGCTGATCGCCCGCTTCTACGGGTTCTCGCTGTTCAAGTTCATCCGCTATATCAAGGAGGAACTGCTGCTCGTGCTGGGCACCTCCTCCAGCGAGAGCGCCCTGCCGCGCCTGATCGCCAAGCTGGAGCACGCCGGGGCGCAGAGGAGCGTGGTCGGGCTGGTCGTGCCCGCCGGGTACTCGTTCAACCTCGACGGCACCTCCATCTACCTCACGATGGCCGCCATGTTCATCGCGCAGGCCACGGGCACGGAGCTGAGCCTCGGCCAGCAGCTCGGCCTGATCGGCGTTCTGCTCCTCACGTCGAAGGGCGCGGCGGGCGTGACGGGCAGCGGCTTCATCACCCTGGCCGCCACCCTGAGCGCCGTGGGCAGCGTGCCGGTCGCGGGCCTGGCCCTCATCCTGGGCATCGACCGCTTCATGAGCGAGGCCCGCGCCATCACCAACTTCATCGGCAACGGGGTCGCCGCCCTCGTGGTCGCCCGCAGCGAGAACGCCGTGGACATGGGACGGTTGGAGCGTGCCCTGAACGGTGAGGACCTGCCCACCCTCGTCCCCGAGGTGGCCGCCGAGGAGCGCGGCGAGGGCCGCCAGATCGACACGCCGCTGCCCGCGTAGAACCTCTCCCGGAAGCGTCCCCTTGACGGTTGGGGGGCGCTTCCACTTGTTAGACCTCAGCCTTGCAGCGCCGCATACTCCGCCGCCACCCGCGCCGCCACCGCCGCGTTGTGCCGCACGAGGGCGATGTTGGCCGTCAGGCTGCGCCCACCCGTGATCTCCACGATCCGGCCCAGCAGATAGGGCGTCGTCGCCTTGCCCGTCAGCCCCAGCGCGTCCATGTCGGCGAGCGCCTGCTCGATGTGCGGGGTGATCTCGGCGGTGGGAATCTCGGCCCCTTCCGGAATCGGGTTGGCGAGGAGGACGCCACCCGACAGGCCGAGCGACCATTTGGCGTGCAGGACGCGGGCCGCCTCGACTTCCGTCCGAACAGTCAAAGGAGAAGCGAAACCGCTCTGGCGCGAGTAGAAGGCGGGAAACTCCTCCGAGCCGAGCGTGATTGCGGGAACGCCCTGCGTCTCCAGCACCTCCAGCGTGAGGCCGATGTCGAGGATGCTCTTGACCCCGGCGCTGACCACACAAACGTCCGTCCGCGCGAGTTCGGTGAGGTCGGCGCTGATATCCATGCTCTCGCCCGCGCCCCGGTGGACGCCGCCCGTGCCCCCGGTGGCAAAAACGCGGATGCCCGCCAGCGACGCGATTCGCATCGTGCTCGCCACCGTCGTCGCCCCGTGCCTGCCGAGCGCGACCGTCACGGGCAGGTCGCGGGTGCTGATCTTCTGAACGTTCCTGTCGGTGGCGAGGAGTTCCAACTCGTCGGGTGTGAGGCCCACCTTCAGCCGACCGCCGAGCACCGCAATCGTCGCGGGCACGGCCCCGTTCTCCCGCACGACGGCCTCCACGCCGCGCGCCATCTCCACGTTCTGCGGGTACGGCATCCCGTGGCTGATGATGGTGCTTTCCAGCGCGACGACTGGACCACCTTCAATGAGGGCGGCGGCAACTTCAGGGTGAACGTCCATGAGGCGGGCAATTTCAGGGCGGAGGGGGAGGGAGGTGGGCATGGGGGAACTCCTTCGGGAAGATGGGGGAGGACGGCTGTCAACCGAGGCGTGAGCGGAGCGCGGCGGGACTCAGGGTAGGGGAGACGGCGTACTCGCTCTCCACTGTCAGGGCGGCGGCGGCGTGGCCGTGGCGGGCGGCTTCTCTCGGAGAGTGCCCGGCGAGGAGGGCGGCGAGGTAGGCGGCGAGCATGGCGTCCCCCGCGCCCGTCACATCGGCGACGCGGGCGGGCTGGGCGGGGAGTTCGTGCGCTTCCTCGGGGGTGGACAGGAGGCTGCCGCGCGCACCCCGGCGAATCCAGACGGTGTGGATGCCGAGGGCGTGAAGCTCGTCCGCCGCCTCGCGCAGGGCACCCGGTGTATTCGGCACGTCCCGGCCTACGAGGGCGCTCAGTTCCGCCACGTTCGGCGTGACCGTGTTCGGCACCATGCCCGCCGCGAGGGCCGGAAGGAGGCGCGCGGCCTTCGGCACACTCACCGGCTCGAAGGCAACGGGGACGCCCGCCTCCCGCGCCCGCAGGAGCAGGTGGGTCAGCGTCTCGGCGCTCAGGTTCCCGTCCGCCACGACCCAAGCTGCGCCGTGCATAAGGTTCAGGCGTTCGTCCAACGCAGAGGGGGTCAGGGTGTCGAGCACGTCCATCGCCGCCACGGCCACGAGGAGTTCACCCCGGCTGTCGAGAACCGCCGTGTAGGTGCCCGTCGGGGCGTCCACCTGGAGAACGGCCCGAACATCCACGCCCGCCGTCGCCGTCTCGCTCAGCAGCAGTTCGCCGAGGGCATCGCGCCCAATCGCCGTGATGAGCCGCGTGCTTACGCCGAGACGGGCCAGATTCTCGGCCACGTTGCGGGCCACGCCGCCCGGCCTCTGCGTGGTCGTGCCGGGGTTGCTTGTCGCAAGGACGATGGGGGAGAGGGTGCGGGCCTTGATGTCTACGTTCGCGCCGCCGACGACGAGGATGTGGGGAGGGTCGGGGGCGGGCATGGCTTATGCAGGGTAGAGGGATTTGGTGGGCATGGCGTCTTGCCACAGTTTGCCCCACCCCCCAACCTCCTCCCCCAGAGGGGCAGGGGGAGCGGCGCTGTGCTCGGCAAAGGCCCGTTGACCATGCTGGAGGAAAGGTCCTCCACGTGGCAACGTCTGATCTTGTTGCGCTCTGTTGGGAAGGCCCACCCAGGAAGCTCCGCGAGCAAGGCGTGGTGGGATGGGGCGTCGGCTCACGGGCAAGAATTGGCCGTTGAAAGTGACGGTTTTTAAGAGAGCAGAAGCACAGGCATCTTTTCTCCCTCTCCCCTCGTGGGTGACTCGGAGAGCTGCGAAGCAGAGGGCTGGGGTGAGGGGGCGACGTGACGACTCTGCCGTCCTACCCCGTCCTACCCCTGCTCCTCCCACAGCGCCAGCGTCTCCCGCGCCTCGTCCGCGTGCATCCCCTCCACCAGGGAACCCCGGTGGGTGGTCACGCTCTTCCCCTCCTGGCGGGCCTGTTCCCACACCGTCAGCAGCGCGCGGGCTTCCTCGGCCTCCGCGTCGGTTACGCCATAGGCGGCGTTGGTGGGAGCGATCTGGTCGGGGTGAATGACCGTCTTCCCCGCGAAACCGAGCGTCCGGCCCTGCGCGCACTCGCGGGCGAAGCCGTCCGGGTCGCGCACGTCGTTATAGACAGCATCGAGGGACAGCTTGCTGTGGGCGCGGGCGGCCAGCACCACCGCCGAGAGCGCGTGGAGGAGGGGCAGGCGGTCGGGATGTGATCGGGTCCGCAACGCGCGGGCGAGGTCGTTCGCGCCCACCAGCAGACCCGCAACGCCCGGCACGGCGGCGATCTCAGCGGCACGCAGCACGCCGAGGGGCGTCTCGATCATCGGCCACAGGGGGAGGCCGAGGCTGAGGTCGCGCACCACGCGGGCGTCCTCCACCTTCGGCAGCACGAGGCCCGCCGCGCCCGCCGTCAGGCTCATCTCGCGGTCGGCGTGTTCCCAGGGGGTGCCCAGCCCGTTCACCCGCACGAGGACGAGCATGGGCCAGCGGGTCCCCAGCGCCGCGCGCACGTTCTCCCGCGCCGCGTCCTTGTGTTCGGGGGCCACCGCGTCCTCCAGGTCCAGAATCACCGCGTCCGCGCCGAGCGTGCGGGCCTTCTCGATGGCGCGCGGCTTGTCGCCCGGCACGTACAGCACCGAACGCAGGGGCCTAACGCTCACGCGGCGTCTCCGGCTTGCGGCGTTTGGCCGCGCTTGACGCGAGCAGGAAGGGGAAGAGGGCAAGGAGGAACTTCAGGGGGCGGGGCATAGGGTCAGGGTAGCCCGTCCGGTTTACGAACGCGGAGGCCAGCGAAGCGCAGGGCGTGGGCGACGATCAACGCGGTTTCCTGAGCGGTGAACGTCGCGCCCTCTGGACCGGACCAGTCCTGCACGATGTACTCGCCGTCCGCCGTCTCCCGAATATTCAGCAACTGATGAAAGGCGGGCCGGTAGACCTCCAGATTCATCGAGTCGCTTTCCGGGTCGCGTGCCGTAATAAACTCAAACTCCTCGCTCATTCCAGCCCCCAGATGCTCGGCGGTGCCAATTCCAGCACGTTGCCCGCCGGGTCCGTGAAGTACAGGCTCTCGCCCCGGCTGCCCCAGGCGTAACGGGTGACGGTCAGGCCGTGCCCCTCCAGTCGCGTCTGCCAGGCGTCTGTCTCCTGACGACCGATGGCGAGGCAGGCGTGGCCGCCCGGCTTGCCCGCGTGAGGCGGCACGTCGCCCGGCTGCCCGCTCAGCGCCGGGTCGAAGATCAGGAGCATGGAGTCGTCCAGCCGGTAGAAGAGATGCCGCCCGGCCACCTTGCCGGAGAGCGTCAGCCCAAGCACGCCCGAGTAGAACGCCTCGGCGGCCTCCAGATCGTCCACGTACAGGCAGGTCTCGAGGGCGCGCATGGGGAGAGCCTACGCGCTGAGGTTCAACCCGTGTCGGCGAATCAGGTCACGCAGAGCGTCCGTATCCCGCAGGACGGTGCGGTAGATGAAGCGATAGAACCTCGGTTCAGCCTTGATCTCACGGTAGGTTGCCTCACCGATGAGGGACGAGACGCCCTCCAATTCCAGCGTGCAGAGAATCAGGTGCAGGTAGGTGCTGAACTCGCTGCGCGCTCCCTCCTCGCCGCCGCCGGGAACGCTCGGGTAGAGGTGGCGTAACTCCTCCACAGCCTGCTGTACTTGGTCGTCTTTCAGGTCGAGGTAGGCGTGAAGTTGCTCATGGACGTAGACGGTAAGCAACCCATGCCAGTTGATCCGGGGAGGCGCACTGCCTTCAACGTTCGCAGGCTGTTTAGCAGAACGTAGGCGGACGACATGCCTTCCATCCTCCCGTGAGCATTGCCCCAGAGCGGGAAGGTCCCGGTCTATCCGCACGTCCGTTGCCCAGGTCCAGCGGCTCAGGTCGTGTTGGCGCATCAGGTCCAGCAGGGCCGACCGTACCCGTTCCTCGTCCGGCGTGCCGTTCACCGTGGAGATGTTGACCTCGGACATGGGCAGAGCTTAAAGCGATCAGCCGTCAGCTTTCAGCCGAGGCGTGCCCCCGCTGACGGCTGAAAGCTGAGAGCTGACCGCTCTTAAGGCAGCACCACCCGCGCCACCGGGGCCGGTCCCAGCGCCCGCCGCTGCACCTCGCGCAAGGTGGCCTCGCCGTTTTCAACGACGCCGTGCTTGCGAAAGCTCGTCGCCAGGCTCTCGGCGTCGCGGCGGAGCAGGTCCCCGAAGTTGGGGTTCTGCCGGGTGGTCAGTTGGGGAAAGTCGATGATGATCACGGTGTTCTCCCACCACAGGAGGTTGTAGGTGCTGTAGTCGCCGTGCGCGTAGCCCAGCCGAAGCAGGTGGGCCATGCCGTCCAGAGCTTGATTCCAGGCGCTCCGGGCCGCTGAAGGCGTGAGGACGGCCTCGCTCAGGCGGGGGGCGGGGGCGTCCTCGGTGCTGATCAGCCGCATCAGCACGGCGGGGGTCGTCTGCGTGTAGTCGTAGGGGCTGGGGCCGACGAGGGGTTCGGGGACGCTGAGGCCAGCGTTCCACAGGTGCCACAGGTGCGCGTACTCGGCGGCGACCCAGCCCGCCTGAAGCATCTCCAGGCCCCGTTTGCTGCGGCCCTCCATCGCCCGCTTCGCCCGCGCGTCGAGGATGACCTGCCCCTCGCGGTACACGCCGTCGCGCTTGAACGACCGGGCCTCCAATTCGCGGTAGAGCTTGACGAGGACGCTGCCCCTCGGCCCGCGCGCCACATAGGCCGTGGCCTCCTTGCCGCTCTTGAGTTCGGCGACGACCTCGGTGATGTGCCCCAGGTCCACGAGGCGGCGGATGGTGTCGTCCTGCTCGCTGCCCTCCTCGGCGGTCAGGGCGGAGAGGCGACGGCGGCCCAGCGGCTTTTTGGTCTTGTGCTTCTGGCGGCGCTCCGGGCGGGCACCCTCGCCAGAGAGTTCGTCTTCCAGCCAGCGGGCGCTCAAGGGCACCCCGGCGGTGTGTTACATGGGACTTGGTGCGGATGGTCCTGCGGGCAAGGCTGGTGCTGCACGGTCACTCCTGGGGGCGGGGACGAGGATTCCTCGGTGGGTCGCGGTCAGGCTGACGTTCATGATCTGGTTGGTCATAGCAGCACCTCCTTCCGGTGTTGGCCCCACGGTAGCAGGCGGGGCGGGCGTGAGGAAGCGGGGAGGCGGGGGGTAGGCCATCCGGCGTAGGTCCGGTGGGGAGGGAGTTCCGGTCACGGGGCGGTCATGCGGCCCCTTCCACACTGCCCTCACCTCCGGCCCCTGTACGGCGCGGGGGCAAAGGGGAGCCACCATGAACCAGCGCATCACGTCCACCACACGTCCCACCCTGACCCTGAGCGCCGTGTCGCTCGCCCTGCTGCTCGCCGGGTGTGGGGGAGGCGGCACGGCGGGCACGCCCGTTTCCAGTCTCGCCGACAGCGGGCCGGGCAGCCTCCGTGAAGTCCTCGCCGCCGCGCAGGACGGCGACACGCTCCGCTTCACGGCGCAGGGGACGGTCGCGCTCACCAGCGCCCTGACGGTGGGGAAGGACGTGACGCTCCTCACGGGCGGGGTGACACTGGACGCGGGCGGCACCGGGCGCGTGCTGGAGGTGGCGGGCGGCGCGACCGTGACCGTGAAGGGCGGCACCCTGACGGGCGGGGTGGGGCAACCCATCGAGGTCGCGGCCACCGCCAGCCGGGCCACCAGCCAGGCGCTCTCCCAGGCCACCTGGGGCGGCATCGTCATCAACCGGGGCGAGCTGACCCTGGACGGGACCACCGTGACGGGCGGACGGGCCATGAACGGTGGCGGCATCTACAACGACGCCGGGGCCAACCTCACGCTGCGGAACGTCACGCTGACGGCCAACGAGGCGTTCATCCCCACCCCCGACCTGGAGAACGAGAGCACGGGGTCCGGCGGGGCCATCGCCAACCGGGGCACGCTGACGGTCGAGAGCGGCACCTTCCGGGGCAACACGGCCTACTCCACGGGCGGCGTCCTTCGCAACACCGGCACGCTGACCGTCCAGGACGGGTTGTTCGAGGACAACGCCTGCACCGCTCCCGTCACGGCGGGGGGGAGCGGGGGCTGTGCCGGGGGCGTGGCCCTGCTGGGGGGCAGCGGCACCTCGACCCTGCGGGGCGGCACGTTCAGGGACAACACCGCCACCCGTGGCGGAGGGGTCCTCTTCCTGTCCAACGCGAACGTCACCGTCACGGTCGAGGGCGGCTCCTTCGAGGGCAACCGCGTCACCGGCGGGACCGACAGCGGTGGGGGCGCGGTGCTGAGCCTCGGCAGGTTGACGGTCGGCGGCGGCACCTTCCGGGGCAACACGGCCCTGTCCGGCGGGGCCTTCAACATCAGCGGCGGCGGCACCCTCCAGCTCACGGGCGGCACGGTCGAGGGGAACACGGCCAGCGAGTACGGCGGCGGCATCGGCGTCCACAACGCGCAGGGGGCCTTGACCCTCGGCGGCACGGCGGTCGTGCGCGGCAACCGGGCGGGGATCGCGGCGGGCGGCATCGACGTGTCGGGCGCGACCCTCACGATGACGGGCGGCACGGTGGAGGGCAACAGCGCCGGGCAGGAGGGCGGCGGCATCACGGTGGGGAACGGTAGCGTGAGCACGATCAGCGGCGGCGTCATCCGGGGCAACGACGGCGGCGAGCGCGGGGGCGGCCTGCGGGTGTACTCCTCCGGCACCGTCACGATGACGGGCGGCGAGGTGAGCGGCAACACCGCCAGGACAGGCGCGGGCCTGAACATCAGCGCCCCCACCACGGCCAACCCCGGCGGCACCTTCACCCTCTCCGGCGGCACCCTCAGCGGCAACACGGCCACGAACGGGAGCGGCGGCGGTATCTACAACGGGGCCTTCCTCACCCTGGAGGGCGGCAGCGTCACGGGCAACAGCAGCACCGCGCCGGGCGGCGGCATCCGCAACCGCGCCGGGGCCTCCTTCACCCGCACGGGCGGCGACGTGAGCGGCAACACGCCGAACGACCTCACGAGCGACTGAGGCGGGGAGGTGGGGAGGAGGGGAGGGAGACGGGGCGGGGAGGCTCCGGCTCCTTTGCCCTGACGTGCCCAGGGCAAACGCTGTTCGGTGCTTCCTCGGCTTCCCCCTTCTCCGAGTCCTTCAGGAAGGAGAACCCGCCCCGTCTCCTCATGGCCGGAGTCTCTTTCTGCTGGTGTCTGGAAGCTGTCTGCTGGGAGCTGACCTCTCCCCCCATCCCTTCCGACAAACTTCACCCTCCGCGCGAGGGTAGCCAAGGGCACAGGCGGGGGCGGGCGGGGCGGTTCATCTTGGCGGCGCAAGAGAGGAACGTCGCCATGCCCAAACGTATCCGGGTGCAGCTCCCCGAGCCGAACCCCACCGAACCGAACGAACCCGAACCCGTCACCCCCGAGCCGGTCACGCCCCCGCGCCGCGCCGCGTCATCCGCGTCGGAGGCGAAGGCCGCCCCTGAACCCGCGCCGCCCCCGGCCCCCAACCTGGACGCCCCCGCGCCCCGCCCGACCAGAGACCTGCGGCGGGCACAGAAGATCGCTCAGGAAGTCTTCGGCTACGACCAGCTTCACCCCGCGCAGAAGGAGGCCATCGCGTCGGTGCTGAAGGGCCGGGATACCCTCGCCATCATGCCGACGGGCAGCGGCAAATCGGCCATCTATCAAGTCGCGGCGCTGTCGCTCGGCGGGCCGACGGTCGTGGTCTCGCCCCTGATCGCCCTGCAACGGGATCAGGTGGAGGCGCTGGAGGAGAGTGCGCCCGGTCAGGCGGCCCTGGTCAATTCCACATTGAAGCCCGCCGAGCGCGAGGAGGTGCTGAGCGCCTTCGGGGAGGGCGAGGTGGAGTTCCTCTTCCTCGCGCCCGAGCAACTGGCGAGCGAGGAAACGCTGGCGCGGCTGCGGGAGGCCTCCCCCTCCCTGTTCGTGGTGGACGAGGCCCACTGCGTCTCGGAGTGGGGGCACAGCTTCCGGCCCGAGTACCTGCGGCTGGGGGCGGCGGTGGAGGCGCTGGGGCACCCGACCGTCCTCGCGCTGACCGCGACCGCCGCCCCGCCCGTGCGCGCGGAGATCGTGGAGCGGCTGGGGATGCGCGACCCGCAGGTCTTCGTGCGTGGCTTCGACCGCCCGAACATCCGGCTGGGGGTGGAGGTCTTCGCGGACGCGGGGGCCAAGTGCGCGGCTCTGGTCGCGGCGGTGGTGGAGGCCGAGGGGCCGGGCATCGTCTACGCGGCGACCCGCAAGGCAGCGGAGAAATGCGCGTGGGACCTCACGGAGCGTGGGGTGCGCGCGGCGGCCTACCACGCCGGAATGACGGCGGCGGCCCGCGACGAGGTGCAGTCGGCCTTCATGGCGGACGAGGTGGAGGTGATCGTGGCGACCACCGCCTTCGGCATGGGCATCGACAAGCCGAACGTGCGCTTCGTGCATCACCTCGACCTGCCCGGCTCGGTGGACGCCTACTACCAGGAGATCGGGCGGGCGGGCCGCGACGGCGGGTGGGCGCGGGCCACCCTCTTCTACACGCCGGGCGACCTGCGGTTGCGCCGCTTCTTCGCGGGGAGTGCCCTGCTGGACGCCGATCAGGTCGAACAGGTCCTGCGCGCGGTGGAGGACCACGAGGGGCCGGTGGACCCCGCCGAGTTGCAAGGTGAGACCGGCCTCTCGCAGACCCGCCTGCTGAGCGCCGTGAGCCGTCTGGAGGAGGTCGGGGCGCTGGAGGTGCTGCCGAGCGGCGAGGTGATGGCGACCGATGGGACGACTGCGCCGGAGGCGGTCGCGCAGGCGGCGCAGGCGCAGGAACACCGCCGGGCCTACGACCGCTCGCGGCTGGAGATGATGCGCGGTTACGCCGAGACGGGGGGCTGCCGCCGCGAGTATCTGCTCAACTACTTCGGGGAGGGCTACCCCGCCCCCTGCGGCACCTGCGACCGCTGCGCTGCCGGAGACGTGCGGGCGGCGGGCGACGGGGCCGACCTGCCCTTCGCCCTCGGCACCCGCGTCGCCCACGCCACCTTCGGCGAGGGTCAGGTCATGCGCTACGAGGGCGACAAGGTGACGGTCCTCTTCGACGGGCCGGGGTATCAGACGCTGGCGCTGGGCTTCGTGCTGGAGAACGGGCTGCTGGAGCCGGTTCAGATTTAACCCGGCGTAAAAGACCGTCGCACGTGGCGGGAGCCAGGGCGGCCCATCATCGGCGCGGGAGGGCAAGACGTGGCGAAAATCCGCCCCATTCAGTTGCAAAAGCACCTGGGGGCGTGAGCTACCCGGCGAGCAAGCAGGACCCCGTGGCCGCCACCGGGGAGAACGATGCCGACGACAACGTGCGCTCCATGCTGGACGCCCTGCCCGACGAGGAGGACGAGACGCCCGCCGCCGTCAACAAGGGGCTGGGAGGCATGAACGACGAGGAGGGGCAGGAAAGAAGAGGGGAGAGGTCACGCTCGACTGGCGGCCCCTCCCCCTTCTCCTGACCGTTCCTCAGCGCGTCAGAATCTCGTCGATGCGGCCCAGCACGTCCTCGCTCAGCTTCACGCCCGTCGCCTTCACGGTGTCCTCGATCTGCTCTACCCGCGTGGCCCCCGTGATGACGCTGCTCACGCCCTTCTGGCGCAGAATCCACGCCAGCGCCAGTTGCGCGCGGGTGATGCCCAGTTCGTCGGCGATGGGCCTCAGGTCGCGCACCTTCCCGATGTTCTCTTCCGTCAGGAAGTTCTTGCCCCAGTTCTCGTTGTCGCTCAGGCGTGCCCCCTCCGGGCGGCCCTCGTCGTACTTGCCGGTCAGGAGGCCCATCGCCAGCGGACTCCACACGACGAGGCCCACGCCCGCTTCTGCGGTGTAGGGCAGGATTTCCTTCTCCACCCGGTCGCGCCGGAGCATGGAGTATTCGGGCTGCTCGGTGACGGGCGCGTGGAGGCCGTGCGCCCTGGCGAACTCGACGGCCTGGGCGATGCGCGCGGCGGGCCACATGGAAGTTCCCCAGTACAGCGCCTTGCCGTCGCGGATGACCTGATCGAAGGCCATGACGATCTCCTCCATCGGCACCGTCTCGTCGTGGCGGTGGGCGAAGTAGATGTCGAGGTAGTCGGTGCCCAGGCGTTTCAATGTCTTGTCGATGCTCTCCAGCACGTGCTTGCGCGAGAGTCCCCGGTCGTTCACGTCGTCGCTCATCGGCCAGAAGACCTTCGACGAGATGACGAGCGTGTGGCGAGGCAGCTCGCGCAGCACGGCACCCATCAGCTCCTCGGAGCGGCCCCGCGCGTACACGTCGGCCTGATCGAAGAAGTTCACGCCCTCCTCGTAGGCCTTCATCACGATGTCGCGCACCATGCGGTCGTCGTTCACGGTCTGCCCGAACGTGACCCACCCGCCCAGCGACACCTCCGAGACCTTGAGGCCGCTCCTGCCGAGATTCCGGTAGTCCATATGGCCCAATCTATCGGGCCGGGCGGCGGCGTCCCGTCAGATTCAGGCGGCGTTAAGGAAGTGGCGTTGTCAGGAACGCCTGCGCCACTGGTTCGCCCGCTCTCCCCGTGCGGCGAGGATGGCCGTCTCGCGCACCCGCCGCTCACGGGTGGCAGAAGTTTTCGCCTGCGCGATCCACTCCAGGATGCCCCGTTTCGCACTGCGGGGGAAGGCGTCCCACCGCGCCCGCGCTCCCGTCTCCTCCACGCCGCCTCCAGATCGGACGGTTCTTCCAGCGCATCCACCGCGTCGAGCAGGGTCCACGAGCCGTCGGCCTTCGCCGCGTCGATCTTCGCCTGACCCGCTGGTGTCATCCTTCCCGCCGCCGCCATCCGTAGGGTGCGGACCTTGTTCACCGCGCTCCACCCGCTGCCGGGCTTGCGGGGGGCGAAATACAGCATGGAGCGTGCGCCGTCGAGCTTGCGCGGCCTGGAGTCGATCCAGCCGAAGCACAGCGCCTCCTCCACCGCCTCGTCCCCGGTGAGGTTGACGGGACCCGCCGACTTCTTGCGGAGGACGAGCCAGACGCCCGTTGAAGTGTCGTGATGGCTTTCGAGCCACGCCCGCCATTCCTCGCGCGAGTTCGGCTCGAAGGCACCGTCGGGCAGGGTCACGCGGGCACCAGGCGGGAGGCGTCCCAGCGTTCCGGCAGCGTCGGCGTGAGGATGGAGCCGCCGTCCAGTGTGCCCAGCACCTCGCTCCGCTCCAGCCCCCAGCGGTGGGCGTACAGGGCGATGTAGGCGCACAGGATGGCGTCGGTGCGGTCCTCGTGGTTCTTGAGGGCACGGCCTTTCAGGGCGGCGGGGTCCACGGCGAGGTGGGCGTCGAGACCCGTGAGCGGCGGGTCCGCCTCCCTCAACGCGGCGAGGTGACGGTGGAATGCGGCCCATGCCTCCTCCAGCACACTTCGGTCCTGCCCCTTGTTCTTGTACTTCAGCGTTCGCGTCAGGCCGAACAGGGCGACGGTCGCCGGGTGTGGGTAGACCTCGACCACGCGGCGGACGGGCACCCTGGCGGGAATCCGGGGGTCGTGGACGAAGCCGCGCGCCTCCAGGGCTTGAGTCAGTGCCTCCCCCCGAACGACGCCCGATGCGTCCGCCAGTCGCGTTCTGTTGGTGGGATGCGCCGCCGCCTGAAAGCGCCCGAACACCGCCCCAACCTCTGCCTCGGCGGGCCGCCGTCCCGTCACGTTGGGCACGGTGAGGGGCGCGTCGATAGCGACGATGGCCGGACCCTCGCCCGCGTGCGCGTCCACGAAGGCGAGAACGCTCACGTCGTCCGAGAGGAGGGCCGTCTCCGTGAGCCGCCCACCCCCCGCGTCCCCCTCGATGACGGCCCCGCCCGTGGGGTTGCGGGCGGACCAGGCGAGGTCAAGACCGATGAAGCGCATAGGACACGTTACCGGAAGAGGTGGGGGAAGGGTTCAAACCTGATCCGGCGTGATCACCTGCCCACTCAGCACGTCCCGGAGCCAGTTGCCCCAGTGCGGTTTCCGACCGTCCACGTCCGTGAAGCCGTACTCGTCCATCAGGGTCCACGAGGCGAGGGCGCGTCCGTTGAAGCGGCGTTTGTCGGGGTCGGCGGCGAGCGCGGCGATGGCCCGACCCACGAAGCGCGGCGTCTCGGACTCGGCGAAGTTGGGGTCTCGGGTGACGGCATCGCGCCAGCGGGCCTCCACCACCCCGAAATGGGCCAGCATTTCCTCGCTTCTGAGGTAGCCGGGCGTGACGCTCACGCTGGTGATACCGCGCGGGTCGCCCTCCAACTCATGTGCCCAGCCCTGCGCGAGCCGCATCACGCCCGTTTTGGTGAGGTCGTAGATCAGGTTGCCCCGGTAGGTCCAGCCGTCGCCGTCCGTGACCTCCACGATGAGACCGCCGGGACGCAGAAGCGGTAGAAGATACCGACCGGTGACAAGGTGGGACCACAACCCGCCTAGGGCGAGTGCGCGGGCCTTGCCGAGGTCCAGTTCCCACGCCTTCCTGCCCCATTCGCTGTGCCGTTCGCCACCCCACACGTCGTTCACCAGCACGTCGAGGCCGCCGAACTCCGCCCGGACGCGTTCCGCGAGCGCCCCCACGTCGGATTCGCTGAGGTGGTCGCACCTCACCGCAATCCCAGCGCCGCCCGCCGCCGTCACGAGGTCCGCCGTCTCCTCGATGGTCTCGGGGCGGCCCCGGCTCACGCCCAGCTCGCTCAGGCCCGCGCGGGTGGAACGGCCCGTGCAAAGGACGGTCGCGCCCAGCGCCCCCAGTTCGGCGGCGATGCCCCGGCCCGCCCCGCGCGTGGCCCCGGCGACGACGGCCACCCGCCCGGTCAGCGGCCCGCTCATCCCCGCGCCCCGGCCACGTCCGCCCGCCGCCCGAACAGCATCGGGTCGGCGTCCAGCCGCACGCCCAGCCGCCACAGCCACGCGCTCAGGACGTGGCGGCGGTGCGCGTCCACGGTGAGGACGTGCGCGAGCATCCCGCCGTAGGGGAAGACCTCGGGCGGCTCGCACAGGGCGTCCACGAAAGTCTGCCGCCACCGGCCCTCCGCCTGCACCTCGCGGGCCAGCGCCCGGAAGGCGGGAAAGGCGACGCTCAGCCGCGCCTCCAGCCCGTCCGGCGTGCGGTCGCGGCTCTCCTGGGGCAACTCGCCGCCGCGCACCGCCGCGACCCAGACCTCCTTGTTGAACACCAGCTTGTCGAGCAGGTCGCGCAGGGTGCGGTCGGGCGTCTCGAAGGTCAGGGGGTGTGCCTCGCCGAGCGGCGTGTCGAGTGCCCCGTCGGGCAGGGTGCGGGCGTGCGCGAGGGCCTGACGGACGAACGCCTCGTCGAAGGTGAGCAGGTGGTCGAGCAGGTCCATATGGTCCTCCGTTCGCAGGGCGACGCCCAGGGGTTGAAAGTGGATGCCGCTGGGGGCGGGCAGGAGGTGGGAGCGCAGCCCGGCGCGGCGGTACAGGCTCGGCGAGGTCCCGTAGGCGCGGGCAAAGGCGCGCGTGAAGCCCTCCAATGACCCGAACCCCGCCTCCAGCGCCACCTCCGTCACGCTCGCCGCCGTGCGCCGGAGCGTCCACGCGGCCCGCTCCAGCGTCAGCCGACGGCGAAAGGCGGCGGGACCCTCCCCGAAACGTGCCCGGAAGAGCCGCGCGGCGTGCGAGCGGCTGAGGTTCGCGCCGTGCGCCACGTCCTCACCCCGCCGCTCCTCGCCCAGCTCTCCCAGCAGCAGGACGAGGAGAACTCCGGCCCGGTCTTTGCCCCCCGTGGTCGCCATGCCCCCCCAGCGTAGGCCGGAGCGAGAAGGCGTGCCTGACCGTTTGTGCGCTCCCGCCTGCCGTTCACGGTTGAGAGCTGACCGCTGACGGCTGATGGCTGACCATCCCCCCACCTCAAGGGACGCCGAACCCCCACCCACGCCCCATCAGCTTGCCTGACGCAGACTGGGCCAAATGGCAGAGCTTAAGGATGTGGGCGGACGCCTGCGGGCGGAAGCGGCACGGGAGGCGGCGCGGGCGGTCCCCGGCATCGAGGCGCTGGCCCGCTTCGGGTACGCGAGCAAGGGGGTGGTGTATGCCACGGTGGGCGGCCTCGCGCTGAGCGTCGCGCTGGGGCGGGGGGGCGCGACCACCGACACGCAGGGGGCGCTGCTGCGGCTTCAGGACCTGCCGCTGGGCACGTTCCTGACCCTGCTGCTCGTCGTCGGGCTGGTCGGGTACGCGCTGTGGCAGGGGCTGCGCGCGGTTCTCGACCCGGAGCGGCAGGGCAGCGGGGCGAACGGTATCGTCAAGCGGGTGGGCTACGGGATGAGCGCCGCCGTGAACGTGGGCGTGGCGATCTTCGCGGCCCGGCTGGCGACCCAGGGCAGCGCCCCGCGCAACCAGAACAGCGAGGGGGAGGCCGCCCGCCGGGTCCTCGACCTGCCCGGCGGTCAGGCGTTGCTGACGCTGGCGGGCCTCGCCCTGCTGGCGGTGGCGGCCAATCAGCTCTACGCCGCCTCCGGGGCGAAATTCATGAAGCGCATGGCCTTCAGCGACCTGGGGCCGGGGCCGACGCGCACCCTGCAACGGGTCGGGCAGGTCGGCGTCGGGGCGCGCGGGTTGCTGCTGGGCCTGATCGGCGTATTCTGCCTCGTGGGCGCGTGGCAGGGCGACTCCAACCCGGTGCTGGGCACCTCCGAGGTCCTGACCTGGCTGCGCGGGCAACCCGCCGGGAACCTCCTGCTGGGTGCCGTCGCCCTGGGCACCCTCGCCTACGGCGTGTGGTGCGCGGTGCAGGCGCGGTATCGCCGGATTCAGGTCCGGGGGTAGGCACGCCGGGCTGAGGGCCGACCGCTGCTCCCCGCCGTCGACCCGGTGAGTGCCGAGGCGCTCGTGCCGTGGTTGACCGGGGAAGGGGGGAACGCACGTGGCCCGCCCCGCGTATCCACCGTCATGAGACAACCCTCTCAGCGGCCAGGCCTCCGGCTCGGTCTCGGCTTCGCCATCGGCGTGAGTGTGGGGGTCGCCACGGGCAGCCCCGTCATAGGACTCGCCGTCGGACTTGCCATCGGACTCGCGCTGGCGGTGACGCCGCGCCGTCGCCCGACGCGAGAATGAAGTCCTGGTCCTACAGCAACACGACCTCCACCTCGTCGCCCGCCTCCACCCGCACCCCCTCCGGCACGATCACCAGGGCACCCGTGTCGCTCAGCGAGCGCAGGACGCCGCTGCTCTGCCTCGGGTAGTCGTGGACCTGCCCGTCCCGAAGGGTCGCGCGCCAGAACGCCGTCTTGTCGGGCAGGGTGCGAAAGGCCGTGCCCGCCCGCAGCCGCAACGTTTGGAGGGGGTGCCCGGTGAGTGCGGGGCGGACGATGACGTGGAAGACGACGAGGCTGCTCACCGGGTTCCCCGGCAGCCCGAAGACGGGCAGGCCGTTCCAGCCGCCGAGGAGGGCCGGGCCGCCGGGCCGCATCCGCACCTTCCAGAAGGCGACCCGCCCGTGGTCGATCAGCAGGTCGCGCATGAAGTCGTACCTTCCCATGCTGACCCCGCCGCTCGTGAGCAGCACGTCCGCGCCGCCCGCCCCCGCGATGACCTCCCGCAGCGCCTCCGGGCGGTCGGGCGCGTGGCCGAGGGGCAGCACGTCGCAGCCGCACTCCTCCAGCATGGCGGCCAGGCCGTAGCGGTTGGAGTCGTACACCTGGCCGGGGGACAGGGCCTCGCCGGGTTCGATCACCTCGTCCCCGGTGGAGAGCAGCGCGACCCGCAGGCGGCGGCGCACGGGAACGCGGGCGTGGCCGAGCGCGGCGGCGAGCGCCACACGCGGCGGGGTGAGGACGGCACCCGCCTCCAGCACCTGTTCCCCCGCCCGGAAGTCCTCGCCCTCGCGGCGCACGTCGCCGGGACTGGCGGGCCGCGTGAGGAGGACGTGAAGTCTGCCGTCCTGGGTCAACCGCTCCACCGGGGTGATCGCGTCGGTGCCGGGTGGCAGGGGAGCGCCCGTGTAAATGAGGACGCACTGGCCGGGGCCGACCGTGCCCGTGAAGGGAACGCCGGCACGGCTCTCGCCGACTATCCGCAGGCGGACGGGGGTATCCGGGCCAGCGCCCAGCGTGTCCCCCTCCCGCGCGGCGATGCCGTCGAGGGCACTCTCGGTCGCGCTGGGGTGGCTCACGCGGGCGGCGAGCGGCGCGGCGAGGGTGCGGCCCCGCGCCTGAGAGAGCGGCACGTCCTCCTGGCCGGGGTCGGGCAGCAGCGCCGCGAGCATGTCCCGCGCCTCCTGCACGCTGACGAACATCGGGAAGTCCGGCGGTGGGCGCGTCATGGGGGCAGGATAGGGCGGCGGCTGGCCCGCGCCTTCCCCACTCTTTTCCTTTCGTGAAGGCCGACGCGCGGCGGCGGGGTACACTCCGGGGGCAAGCTGGCCCCCGAAATACTCAGAAACGGAGAACGTCCATGAACATCACGCAAGACAAGGTTGTGGAACTCGATTACGTCCTCAAGGTGGAGGGCGAGGTCGTGGATCAGAGCGAGGCGGGCGAGCCGCTGACCTACCTCCACGGCCACAGCAACATCATTCCGGGGCTGGAGCGCGCCCTGGAGGGCAAGAAGGCGGGCGACAGCCTCCACGTCACCGTCCAGCCGGAAGACGGCTACGGCGAGCGCGACGAGGACAACGTGGAGGACCTCGACCGCGCCGACTTCGACGACGAGGTGGAGATCGGCGCGACCTACTACGCCCAGGCGGAAGACGGCAGCGTTCTGCCCTTCACCGTCGTCTCCGTGGAGGGCGACACCGTGCAGGTGGACTTCAACCCGCCCCTCGCCGGAATGGTCCTGAACTTCGATGTGACCGTCAAGAGCGTCCGCGACGCGACGAGCGAGGAACTGGACCACGGGCACGCGCACGCGGCGGGGATGCACGACCACGAGTAAGCGGTGAGTGGAAAGTGGTGAGTGGGAAAAGAGGAAGGTGGGCCATCCCGATTGGGGCGGCCCACCTTCCTCTTTGTGCTGGTCGCTGGAAGCTGGGGGCTGGCCGCCCCGCTACACCCTCGCCGCCCCCCGAGCCGCGAGCACGTCCACCAGATGCGCCCGGTACTCGGGGCTGGCGAAGCGGTCGCCGAGGAGGTCGGCGGATTCGACGAGGCCCGTTCCGGCAGGCTGCCCGGCGTTCAACCGTTCTTCTAACCGCGTGAGACGCGCGGCTTTCTCTCCCGCCCCCGTGTAGGCGGCCCGAATCTGCCCGTCCGCGTGACGGGCGAGGGCGATGCCGACGATGGCGTAGTGGCTCGCCGGGTGCTTGAACTTCTCGTAGGCGCTGGCCTGAACGTTCCTCGGAACGCGGAGGTGGGTGAGCAGTTCGCCGGGCTGGACCGCGCTCTCGAACATGCCCAGGAACATCTCGTCGGCGGGCACGACGCGCTCACCCTCCATGCCCCGGATGACGAACTCCACCCCGAGGGCGAGGGCCGCCGCCGGGTAGTCCGCGCTGGGATCGGCGTGCGCCAGCGAGCCGCCGATGGTGCCCCGGTTGCGGACCATCGGGTCGCCGACGTAGCCCGCCACCTCAGGGAAGAGGGAGAGCTGAGAACGCAGAATCTGCGCGTGCGTGGTCATCGCCCCGACCACGAACACGTCGCCCTCCTCGCGGATGCCTTTCATCTCCTCGATGCCGAACACGTCGAGCAGCGCGGGCGGCTGCGCGAGCCGGAGCTTCATCGCGGGCAGAAGCGAGTGCCCCCCAGCAATCACCTTGAGGTCGGGATTGGCGGCCATCGCGGACAGCGCCTCGTCGACGGAGTGGGCTTTCTGGTAGTCGAAGTTGGTTGGGTACATGTTGCCTCCCGTTGGTCGGCGTCGAGGGGTCATGGGTCGAGGAGTCGAGAGCACCGCATTTTCTTGACTCCTCGACCTTTAGACTTCTCGACTCATCTCAGTCGTCCGCCGCCTGCCCCATCCCTGCCGCCCGCGCGTCCCGGACCGCCTTCCACACCTTCTCGCTCGTGTAGGGCATGTCCAGATGCTCGATCCGGCACTCGTGCCACAGGGCGTCCATCACCGCGTTGGCGACGGCGGCGGTGGAGGCGATGGTGCCCGCCTCGCCGATGCCCTTCACGCCGAGGGGGTTGTGGGGGCTGGGCGTGACGGTGTGATCGATCTGGAAGGTCGGGAGGTCGTCGGCGCGGGGCACGGCGTACTCCATGAACGTTCCGGCGAGGAAGTTGCCCTCGTCGTCGTAGGCGGCGTCCTCCCACAGCGCCTGCCCCGCCCCCTGCGCGATGCCGCCGTGGACCTGCCCCTCGGCAATCAGCGGGTTGATGAGGGGGCCGCAGTCGTCCACGCAGCCGTAGCCGCGCAGCTTGACGTGCCCGGTGTCCGTGTCGATCTCCACGACCGCGACGTGGGTGCCGAAGGGGTACACGAAGTTCTTGGGGTCGTAGAAGGCGGTCGCCTCCAGCCCCGGCTCCATGCCCTCGGGGAGGTTGTGCGCGAGGTGGGCCATCAGGGACACGTCGAAAAAGGTCTTGGCCTGCTCCGGCGCGCCCTTGATGCAGAAGACGCCGCCCTCGTGCTCCACGTCCTCCTCGGACGCTTCCAGCAGGTGCGCGGCGATCTTCTTCGCCTTCGCGGTGATCTTGCCGAGGGCCATCTTCAGGGCGCTGCCGCCCACCGCCGCGCTGCGGGAGCCGTAGGTGCCCCAGCCGTAGGGCATCCGGCCCGTGTCGCCGTGGATGAGGTCGATGTCCTCGATGGGGATTTGCAGCTCGTCGGCGGCGATCTGCGGAAAGGCCGTCTCGTGCCCCTGCCCGTGGCTATGCGAGCCAGTGTACAGCTCGACCTTGCCGGTGGGGTGGACGCGGACGAGGCTGCTCTCCCACTGTCCCGCCTGAGCGCCGAGCTGCCCGACGAGCGCGGACGGCGCGAGGCCGCACGCCTCCAGGTACGAGATGACGCCCACGCCGAGAATCTTATTCGTCCCCTTCATCCGCTCCTGCTCGGCGCGCAACTCGGGGTAGTTCATCATGTTCAGCGCCATGTCGAGCGCGGGTTCGTAGTCGCCGGAGTCGTACACGAGGGCCACGGGCGTCTGATAGGGGAACTCGTCGGGCTGGATGAAGTTCTTGCGCCGGAACTCGGTGGGGTCCACCCCCAGTTCGTGCGCCATTACGTCCACGATGCGCTCGATGAGGTATGTCGCCTCGGGTCGGCCCGCGCCCCGGTAGGCGTCCACGGGCACGGTGTTCGTCATCACGCCCGTCACCTTGACGTGAACGGCGGGGAACTTGTAGACGCCGTTCATCAGCGTCCCGTACAGGTACGTCGGGACGGCGGGTGCGAAGAGGGTGAGGTACGCGCCGAGGTTGGCGACCGTGTTCACCCGCAGCCCGAGCATCCGCCCGTCCGCATCCACGGCGAGTTCCGCCTCCGACTCGTGGTCGCGGCCCTGCATGTCGGAGACGAACGCCTCGCTGCGCCGCGCCGCCCACTTCACCGGGCGACCCAGCTTCTGCGCGGCGAGGAGGACGATGACCTCCTCCTGATACTGGAAGATTTTGGACCCGAAGCCCCCGCCCACGTCCGGGCTGATCACCCGCAGCTTGTGTTCGGGAATGCCCATCACGAAGGCCGCGAGGATCAGGCGGTGGATGTGCGGATTCTGCGAGGTCGTGTGGAGCGTGTATTCCCCGGACGCGGGCGCAAACTGCGCCAGGGACGCACGCGGCTCAATCGCGTTCGGCACGAGGCGATGGTTGCGGAGCTTGATCTTGACCGTCTTGTGTGCCCGGTTGAACGCCTCGTTCAGCGCCGTCTCGTCCCCGATCTCCCAGCGGAAGGCGACATTGCCGGGCACGTCGTCATGGACCTGCGCGGCACCCTGGGCGAGCGCGTCGCTGCCGAGGGCCACGGCGGGCAGCGCCTCGTACTCCACGTCGAGCAGCGCGGCGGCGTCCTCCGCCTGGGCGCGCGTCTCGGCGATCACGACCGCCACGATGTCCCCGACGTGATTGACCTCGCCCTGCGCGATGGCGTGGTGGGCGGGAATCTTCAGGTCGGGCAGCAGCCAGCCCGGTGGAATGGCCCCGATTCCGGCGGCCTTCACGTCCTCGCCCGTGAACACGGCGACCACGCCCGGCATCCCCTCCACCCCGCCCTTGTCGATGTTTCCGATGCGCGCGTGCGCGTAGGAACTGCGGACCATCGCCGCGTGGAGCATCCCGTGAACCACGAAGTCGTCGGTGTACTTCCCGGCCCCCGTGATGAAGCGCGGGTCCTCCTTGCGCTTGAGGGCCTGGCCCATGTACTTCTCGGGTCTGGATTCGGTCATTGGGTGCCTCCCTTTGGTTGGGGGTCTTACTGTCGAGGAGTCAAGGAGTCGAGGAGTCGAGGGCGACAGGTTTCTCAACTTCTCGACCTCTCGGCGGCTCGACCTTCTTCAATCGTCCGCCGCTTCCACCGCTTCCCGCCGCTCCTGCCCGGCCATCATCCCAGCGGCGTGCTGCACGGCCCGGACGATGTTGTGGTAGCCGGTGCAGCGGCAGTAATTGCCCTCCAGGTGAAGGCGGATGTCCTCCTCGCTGGGGCTGGGGTTGTGCTTGAGGAGTTCGGCGCTCGACATGATCATGCCGGGGGTGCAGAAGCCGCACTGGAGGCCGTGTTCCTCCCAGAAGCCTGTCTGGAGGGGATGCAGGGCGGCGGGCGTGCCGATGCCCTCGATGGTGGTCACGTCCATTCCGTCGGCCTGCACGGCGAGCAGGGTGCAGCTCTTCACCGCGTCGCCGTTCAGGTGGACGGTGCAGGCACCGCATTGCGAGGTGTCGCAGCCGACGTGGGTGCCCGTCAGACCGAGGTCCTCGCGCAGAAAATGCACGAGCAGGAGCCGGGGTTCCACGTCGCGGGTGTAGGGCTTGCCGTTCACGGTGACGGTCACGTTCATGCATGTCCTCCGGGGGGACGGGGGCGAATCAGGGCAGCCGGGCCGGGTTGTGTGTGCCCTGTATTGAATCACGAACTGAACGGTGAGGGGTGTGGGCCTGCACGCGGTCGGGCTTGGGCCGGGAGGTGGGGGAGTTGAGAGGTGCACGTTGCGGGAGGCCATGCCCGCTCATCCCCGCTCCTGCGGAGCTGTGCCAGTCCCAGCCTCCCCCTTCTGCAAGCAGCTCTCCGAGTCAAGGGAGAGGAGCTAGAAAGCCGGAGCCTCCGCTCTTTTTCTCCCTCTCCCCTCGTGGGTGACTCGCAGAGCCGCGAAGCGGAGGGCCGGGGTGAGGGGGCGTGTGACCACCTCCACCGCCCCATCCCCTCACCTCATCCCAACTACCGCCTTTCTCGTGATGAGATGAAGGCCCGCCTGATGCGGCGGGGCGGGTGGTCCGTGTAGACTGCCCGCACGACCGGGGGACCCCTCCGGCGGGTTTTTGTGGGTGCCGTCCGCCCCCGACCCCAACTCGTGAATTGGTTCACAGGAGTGACTGCATGAAGACCCTGATCCTCGGTGCCGGCTACGCGGGCCTCGCGGTAGCCACCAAGATGAAGCCCTTGCCCGACCTGGAGGCCCTGCTCGTCGAGCAAAACGCCTACCACACCTTCGAGACGCGTCTCCACGAGGCCGCCGCGCACAACACGCCGGTCACGCTGCCGCTCGCCCCGCTGCTGAGGGGCACGGGCGTCCATCTGGAGCAGGCGCAGGTGGAGGGCGTGGACGTGGACGAGAAGGAAGTGACCCTCAAGGACGGGCGCGTGCTGACCTACGACACGCTCGTGGTGGGCCTGGGGTCGGTGACGAACTTCTACCGCATCCCCGGCCTCGCCGAGAACGCCGCCGAACTCAAGCAGCTCACCGACGCGGACGAGATTTTCTCCTTCGTGAACCGCGCTTACGCGAGCGACTACGCGGGCAACCGCGACATCGTGGTGGGCGGCGCGGGCCTGACGGGCGTGGAACTCGTGACCGAACTCGCGCAGAGGGCCGAGCTGCTGAGCAAGGAGCGCGGGCTGCCGCCCTTCCAGATTTATCTCGTGGAGGCGGGGCCGAAGATTCTGCCCATCCTCGACGACGCCCTGCGGATGAAGGCCGAGAATACCCTGCGCGAGTACGGCATCCAGATTCTCGTCGGCCACCGCATCATGGCGGCCACCGCCGACAGCGTGACGGTACAGACGCAGGAGGGCGAGCAGAAGGTCTTGCAGGCGGGCAAGATCATCTGGACCGGCGGCATCCAGGCGCGCGACATCGTGAAGGGCGAGCGGCTGGAGAAGGGGCCGGGCGGGCGCATCGCCGTGGACGCCACCCTGCGCGCCAAGGGCTACCCCGACGTGTTCGTGATCGGTGACATGGGCCTGGCGCTCAATCAGGACGGCAAGCCCGTGCCCACGACCGCCCAGCACGCCGGGCAGCAGGGCCGCCTGACGGGCAAGAACGTCATGCGCCTGGCGCGCGGCGAGGAGCTGGAACCCTACGAGCCGACCACTCTCGGCGAGTTCGTCTCCCTCGGCGGCCTGATGGCCGTGGGCTGGATGAAACTTCCGTGGAACCAGAAGCTCGCCATCACGGGCGGCCTCGCCCACGTCATGAAGCGCGCCTCCGAGTGGCGCTGGCGGGCGAGCATCGACTGAGGCGCTGCTCGCGCCTGTCCAACCGTCAAAAGGTCTAACGGTCTATGGGGAGCTGCGTTCGCGTGGCTCCTTTTGCCTTTCTCTCCGTGGGCAGAACCTTTTCGGCCTTCGACGGTTAGACGGTCAGACGGTTAGACCTTTGGCCCATCAGCCTTTAGACTCGTCTCATGGTACGCGGCGACCTCGCGGTATTCCCCTTCCTGTCGGTGATGCAGATGCTGCTGTCCAGCGGGCGGAGCGGGCGGCTGAGCGTGACGCACGTGCGGGGGGGCGACCTGTGGCTGGGGCCGGGCGAACTCGTTCACGCGCGGGCGGGGGCGCTCTCGGGCGAGGCGGCGCTCCAACTGCTGAGCAGCCTCGACGGGGGCACCTTCACCTTCGACCCGGCGGGCGTGGCCCCCGAGCAGACCCTCGCGCTGCGGCGGGACGCGGCGTTGCGCCAGCTCATCGTGGACTCGGACGGCTGGGGCGCACTCCTGCGCGTCTTTCCCGACTGGGAGCGGCCCCTGCGCTTCACGCCGCGCTGGACGCAGGCGCAACCCGTGACGCGCGCCCAGTTCGTCGCCCTGAGCCACATCGGGGACGGTCTGTCCCTGCGCGCCGTGCTGGAGCGGGCGGGCGGCTCGCCCCAGGCCACACTGGAGACCCTGCGCCCCTTCCTGACGGCGGGCCTGATCGAGCTGGGGTAGAGGCCCCCCACCACTGCGCCACCTGGCCCATAGTCTCGCCGGACGGCTTTTCCTATACTGAGCCTTGCAGTGACCGGGAGGAGTACCCGGAAGGTGCGCCCACAGGAAGACCGCGCCGTGACTGAGAGCGGGGTCGGGAGGGCCGCCGGGGAAAGTCGCCCGCGAGCGTGACGGCAGAAGCCCCCTGGGGGTGTGTAGAGCCGTCCGGGAGCGCCCGTCAGCGCGCACACGAGCGCCGCGCCCGCATACGGGCCGGAACGGCGGTGGTACCACGGGATCAGGGCATGTGCCTCGTCTCGTCCGCACTCGGAGCGAAAGTTCCGGCGGACGAGGCGTTTTCGTTTGGAGGTTGCCATGATCCCTACCCTGGCCGTTCACGCCCCCCGCTTCCACCTTCCCAGAGTTCCGCTCCTGCCGAGGAACAACGACCATGACTGACACGACCCACGACCCCACCACCGAGGCCAACTCCGGCACCCTTGCCAAAGCCTTCGACCCCATCGCCATCGAACCCGCGTGGGCCGCCCGCTGGCGCACCGAGCCGTTCCGGGCGGACGCGAGCAGCGGTCGGGAACCCTTCACCATCGTCATTCCGCCGCCCAACGTGACGGGCAACCTGCACCTCGGGCACGCGCTCGACAACACCCTCATCGACACGCTGATCCGCTTCAAGCGCATGGCGGGCTTCGAGGCGCTGTACCTCCCCGGCATGGACCACGCGGGCATCAGCACGCAGGTGGTGGTGGAGCGGCAACTGGGGAACGAGGGCCTGACCCGCTTCGACCTGGGGCGCGAGGGCTTTCTGAACCGCGTGTGGGACTGGAAGGCCGAGTCGGGCGGCATGATCCTGAACCAGCTCACTCGCCTCGGCGTGAGCGTGGACTGGACGCGCGAACGCTTCACGATGGACGAGGGCCTCTCCCGCGCCGTGCGCGCCCAGTTCGTGCGGCTGTACCACGAGGGGCTGGCCTACCGGGGCGAGCGCATCGTGAACTGGGACCCGGCGGCGCAGACGACCCTCTCGGAACTGGAGATCGACCGGGAAGTGCGGAAGGGGAAGATGACGACCCTCAGCTACAGGCTGGAGGACCCGACCACGCCCGCCAGCAACGGAGACCCCGGCGAAATCCGCATCGCCACCGTGCGCCCGGAGACGATCTTCGCGGATCAGGCCATCGCCGTGCATCCGGGGGACGAGCGCTTCACGCACCTCATCGGCAAGCAGGCACGCATCCCTCTCACCGACCGCTCCATCCCCATCATCGCGGACGAGGCGGTGGAGCGGGAGTTCGGCGTCGGGGCGCTGAAGATCACGCCTGCCCACGACCCGACCGACTTCGAGATCGGGGAGCGGCACGGCCTCGCGCGGCCCAGTGTGATCGACCTGCACGGCAACCTCGCTGGCGACCTCGTGCCCGAAGCCTTCCGGGGCATGGAACGCTTCGCCGCGCGCAAGGCGGTGGTGGCGGCCCTCACCGAGTCCGGCGACCTCATCGAGGAGAGGGACCACGACACCGCCATCGGCCTCTCGGAGCGGACGAAGGTGCCCGTGGAACCCATCGTGTCTACGCAGTGGTTCGTCCACATGAAGCCGATGGCCGAGCAGGTGCTCGCCGGGCTGGACGCGGGAGAGGTTCGGCTCACGCCCGAGCGGTACACGAAGGTCAACCGCGACTGGCTGGAGAACATCCGCGACTGGAACATCAGCCGCCAGCTCTGGTGGGGACACCAGATTCCCGCGTGGTACGACGACGAGGGCCGCGTCTACGTGCCCGACCCCGAGACCCCCGACCTCGACTGCGATCAGGACCCCCGGTACGCGCACCTCACCCTCCGGCGTGACCCCGACGTGTTCGACACGTGGTTTTCCTCCAACCTCTGGCCCTTCTCGACGCTGGGGTGGCCGGACACCGACGCCGAGGACTTCCGCAAGTTCTACCCGACGCAGGTGCTCGTGACGGGGTACGACATCCTGTTCTTCTGGGTGGCGCGCATGGAGATGGCGGGGTATCACTTCACAGGGCAGGTCCCCTTCTCCACGGTGATGCTTCACGGCCTGTACCTCGACGCGAAGGGCCAGAAGATGTCCAAGAGCAAGGGCAACGGCATCGACCCCCTCGAACTCTTCGACACCTACGGGGTGGACGCCTGCCGCTTCGCCTTCACCAGCCTCTCGACGGGCGGGCAGGACATCCGGCACGACCCCCGCCGCTTCGAGCAGGGGCGTAACTTCACCAACAAGCTGTGGAACGCGGCCCGCTTCGCCCTGCTGCGTTTGGCGGAGGGGGTGCCCAACCTCACCGGAGACGACGCCCTGACCCGCTACGTGCGCGCCGCCGTGGACCCGCAGGAGGGCGAAATGCTCCGCAGCCGCGACGCCCTCGCCCACCTCCGCACCCGTCCCGACCTCACCACGCTGGCCGACCGCTGGATCATCAGCCGCCTGGACGCCGTGACCGCCGAGGCGACCGCCCAGCTTGAGGAGTACGACATCGGGGCCGCGATCCGCACCCTGTACTCGTTCACCTGGGACGAGTTCTGCGACTGGTACATCGAGGCGGCCAAGCCCGCGCTCGCGGAGGGAAGGCTCGGCACGCTGGCGACCCTCAAGGCGGTGCTGGAACACATCCTCAAGCTGCTGCATCCCTTCATGCCCTTCATCACGTCGGAGCTGTACGCCGCGCTGGGGCACCGCCGTCAACTCGCCCTGCACTCGTGGCCGCAGCCCGACCCGGCCCTGCACGACGCGGAGGCCACCCGCGCCTTCGACGCCCTGCGCGCCGCCGTGGCCTCCGCCCGCAGCCTCAAGAGCGAACTCGGCCTCGCGCCGCAAGACCGCCTCGGCGTGGTGGTGGAGGGCGACCTCGCCGCCGTGGTGCGGCAGAACGCCCGCGTGGTGGAGGGCATCGCCCGCGTGACGCTGGAGGACACGCTGGAGGGCCGCACCCTCTCCGCCGTGGAGCGGGGCGTGACCGTCCGCGCGCCGCTGGAGGGCACCGTGGACGTGCAGGACTGGCTCGCCAAGCAGCGCAAGCGCCTCGCCGAGTTCGACAAGCAGATCAGGCAGGCGCAGGGCAAGCTGGGCAACGAGGGTTTCGTGGCCCGCGCCCCCGCCGAGGTCATCGAGGAGGAGCGGCGGCGGGTGGCGGACTTCGGGGCACAGAAGGCGCGGTTGGAGGAGGTGCTGGGGCAGTTCGCGTGAGGGGAAGGGGTTAGGAGTGAGGGAGAGGAGGCCCCTGTGCCCGGAGAGGGTGGCGGGGGCCTTCCGTTGATTCGCAGTCCTATCCTGGGGTTATGAAGCTCAGGCACGCCGTTCTCACCGCTGCCCTGTTGTCGGCGTGCAGCCCCGGCCTCGACCTCTACACGCCGCCGGATGCGCGGGACTACGTGGCGCTCTGTGCCCGTGAGAGGGCATTGGGCTGCCAAGCCATCCTGCCCGTTCTGAGCACGGTGCAAGGAGAGGTGACTGTTCTGCTCGTCAACGGAGAGGATGAGCCAGAGATCACCGAGTCACTGGCCGGAAAGGGAGTCAGCCTCAACGACTTCCTGACCTCGGTGGAGGCGGAGGAGTACGCCCGTGCCAATATCTTCCTCGCCTCCGAATTGCGATCAGGTCAGATGCAGACGTTGGACGGTAAGACACATACCGTCGAGTGTCGGTTGGAGGGGGGTACGGAGCTGTGCCGGATTGACGGCGGAATCGAGGGCTTCAACAAGTTGGAGGGGTTGAACGGCAGGAGGGGCAGCGTCTACCTCATGACGGGGCTTCTGCCGTTCTAGGATTCTGCATGTGCCCACCCTCCACCTCCTCGTCGGGCTGCCCGGCTCCGGCAAGACCACGCTGGCGCGGCGGCTGGAGGAGGAACACGCGGCCCTGCGCCTCACACCCGACGAGTGGATGACGCCCCTCTTCGGCGCGGGTGAGGCGGACGGGAAGCGGGACGTGCTGGAGGGCCAGCTCCTGTGGGGCGTGGCGGCGCGGACCCTGACCCTCGGCGTAAGCGTGGTGCTGGACTACGGGCTGTGGTCGCGGGCAGAGCGCGAGGAGTTCCGGGCACGTGGCGAGGCGCTGGGCGTCCGGGTGGAATTGCACGTGCTGGACGTACCGCTGGAGGAGTTGTGGCGGCGGCTGGAGGCGAGAAACCGGGCCCTGCCGCCGAACACCTTCCCCGTCACGCGGGCGGAACTGGACGAGTGGCTGGGCTGGTACGAGCCGCCGACGGGGGAGGAGCGGGCACGGTACGCGAATGGGGGAGGGGGGCAGGGGGAGTGAGCGCAGGCTGCCGAACGCTTGCCATCGACCTGAGAGGGACGCGGTAGAATGCTTTGCATCACGCGCCCCCGCCGTCCCGGGAGAGCGCGTTTCCCATGAGGGACACAGCCCTTGAGGACACAGCCCGTAGGGGACACAGCAAGGAGACATTGAACATGGCCGGTCACAGCAAATGGGCGCAGATCAAGCGCAAGAAGGGCGCGAACGACAAGAAGCGGAGCGCGATGTACTCCAAACACATCCGCGCGATTCAGGCGGCGGTGCGGTCGGGCGGCAGCGGCGACCCGGCGGCGAACCTCAGCCTGAAAAACGCCATCGCGGCGGCGAAGGCCGACACCGTGCCCGCCGACAACATCGAGAACGCGATCAAGCGCGCGGTGGGGGCCGCCGAGGGAGCCGCCGAGTACAAGGAAGTGACCTACGAGGGCTACGGCCCCGGCGGCACGGCGATCTTCATCGAGACCCTGACCGACAACGTGAACCGCACGGTGGCCGACATTCGCGCCGTGTTCAACAAGCGCGGTGGAAGCCTGGGCACCAGCGGCTCGGTCGCGTGGCAGTTCGAGAAGAAGGGCGTGATCCTCCTCCCCGACGCCTCGGAGGCCGCCCAGGAGGCCGCCATCGAGCATGGGGCCGACGACATTCAGGAGTCCGAGGACGGCCTGGAGATCAGCACCGCGCCCAACGACCTCTACGCCGTGCAGGACGCGCTGGCGTCGGCGGGCTTCCGGGCCGAGAGCGGGCAGATCACCATGATCCCCAGCAACACGGTCGCGGTGAGCGGGGATGACGTGCGAAAGCTCATGACCCTGATCGACTCGCTCGAGGACCTCGACGACGTGCAGAACGTGTACTCCAACGCGGAGCTGCCGGAGGACGTGGAGGCGTAGGGCAAGCAGAGGGCGGCGGCTTAAGGGACTTCCCAGGCCGCCGCCCTTCTCTTTGCTCGGTCCTGCGCCTTACCCTGCGGCATGGCCTACCAGGGAACGCTCGGCGACGGCGCGACGGTGACGGTGGAGAACGAGGGCGGGCAGACCCAGGTTCAGGTCCACAAGGGCGGGCAGAATCAGGGCAGCGGCCTGACCACCGGGGCGTGGAAGGCCGCGCCGACGTTGTGGCAAATCTCCGGGCGTGCTGTGCTGGAGATCGAGGGCGACGGGAAGACGTACATCGAGATCAGCCGCCAGGGGGTGCGCTCGCTGGAACAGGCCCCCGACCTGAGCGGTGCTGCGAAGATCGAGCTGAGCGAGGTCGAAGATGGCGGCGGCATAGGTGGGATGAAACCGATGGAGCCGATGAAGCCGCTGGGAGAGGACGAGTAGGGTCGCCGGTCGGAATTGAGGCGAACCAAAACAGGGGGCAGTCTGGGGAATTGATCTGGGTCGCCCTTTTCCTTCGAATGTGGGGGTCGAGCGCGGCGCGTCGGCAACGGCTTACCGCGTCCGCTCCCACAGGATCAGGAGGCCGCCCTCTTCCTCGTCGTGGCGCTCGCCGACGCGCCGGAAGCCCGACTTCTCCAGCACTCGCACCGGGCCGATGTTCGTGTCCAGGCGTTCGGCGGTGACGCGCCGCACGTTCGGCTGGGTGAGCGCCCAGTCGGTCAGCGCGTGCGCCGCTTCGGTGGCGAGGCCGCGTCCCCAGGCCGAGGGGTTGAGTCCGTAGCCGATCTCGACCGTGCCGGAGGCGTCGGGCAGGCTCTTGCAACCTATCCCACCGACCACGGCGCGGTCGGCCTTCCCGATCAGGAGGCCGCCCCACGGGACCGTCTCGGGAGCGGTCCGAAGCTGTTCGGCGAGCATCGGGAAGAGGTCCAGTGAGTCGCCCGGCCACTCGGCGGGAAAGGTCACGTCCCACGTCTCCGGGCCGACTTCGATGGGCATGGTGAAGGTCTCACGCTCCAGGCGCGTTTCGATCACTTGCAGGGATGTGGCGACCAGGACCAGCCTGGCGGTTTCGAGCTTGAACATGCGGTGCATCCTTGAGAGTCGCCGCGCCGCCACCGGGCCGCGCGGGCAGAACGGAGGGGAACGTCAAGGAGAGGCAGCACCGTCATCAAGATCACCTCAGGCGGAGGGTAGTCCCCCGGAGGGCAGAGCGCCGGATGAAGCAGGAAGACCAGCTCTGGCAGGCCCTCCGCCTACAGCACCAGCGCCCGCGCATTCCCCCCCAGTCGGTCCCAGAGCGTGAAGGCCGCGCGGGCACCGGGACGGATAACGCCCTCGTCGTCCCACCCGGCGGCGAGGGCGGGGCCGCGTGTGTGCGCCCACAGCACGTCCATCTCGGTCAGCGCCTCCCCCGACGCGAGGGGCTGGCCCTCGTCGTCGCGGCGGGTGATCGCGGCGGCGAAGTTGGCGCGGTACTCCGGTGGCGCGACGGGCGCGTCCGACCCGAAGGCGAGGATGGCCCCGGCGTCCCGCAGGCGGCGGAAGGCGTAGCTCTCCCCCTCCAGATGCGGCAGCAGCGAGCGGATGAGGGGGCCGTCCGCGAGCAGGTGAATGGGCTGTACCCCCGCCGCGATGCCCCGGAAGCGCGGCAGGTCCTCGGGGCGGAGGTGCTGGGCGTGTTCGATCCGCAGGGGGACGCCCCTCCGCGCCGCGAGGTCGCGCAGGCCGTCGTAGGCGTCCAGCACCTCCGTGTTCGCCCGGTCGCCGATGGCGTGCGTGACGGGGGAGAGGCCCAGCCGCAGCGCCTCCGCCCCCCGCTCGCGGATGAGGGCGGGCGAGTCGAGCGGAATGCCCGTGCCGCTGCCGTCCGCGAAGCCGGGGGCGTGCAGCCAGGCGGTGCGACTGCCCAGCGCCCCGTCCGCGAAGAACTTGACCCCGCCCCACTGGAAGAGGCCACCCGGCCCCTCTCTGGAAACACTCTGCCCCAGCCCCAGCTCTCGGGCATGGTCCAGCCGCTCGTGGGGGAGGGAGGCCCACACCCGCAGCGGCAGTTCCCCCCGCGCGGCGAGCGCTTGCAGGGCGCGGGGGGCCTGAGCGTCCTCCGACGCCATCGTGTGCGCGCTGACATAGCCCCGCGCGGCGAGATCATCTGCCCCGGCCCTCGCCGCCCGCAGGTACTCCGCCTCGCTGGGGGCAGGCATGGCCCGCGCCACGAGGTCGGTCGCGTTCTCCAGCAGGGTGCCGAGGGGCCGCACGATCCGCCCGCCCTCGGGGTCCGGGGTCGCCCCCGTCACGCCCGCCAACCGCAGCGCCAGCGAGTTCGCCCAGGCGAGGTGCAGGTCGCGCGAGTACAGCAAGACCGGGTGGTGAGGGCTGACCTCATCGAGTGCCTGTGCCGCCGGGTAGTCGTTCAGGCCCAGCTCGCCGAGCAGGAAGCCGCCACCGCGAATCCACGTTCCGGCGGGCGTGTTCATCGTGCGCTGAAGGAGCTTCGCCTGCACCTCGGAGACGCTTCTCGCCCCCTGTAGCCCGAGTTCGGACAGGGAGAAGCCGTACCCGACAAGGTGGATGTGGGCGTCCGAAAGCCCCGGCGTCAGCAGCAGGTCGCGGTGGTCGAGCACCCCGGCGCGCGGCGCGAGGGCGGCCACCTCCTCGCGCGTGCCCACCGCCAGCACCCGCCCCCCCCCGACGAGCACGGCCCTGGCCTCCGGCTGGGCATCGTCGAGGGTCAGCGTGCGCGCGTGAATTACGGTCAGGTCAGGACGTGCAGTCACCCTCTCAGCCTAGAGCACCCGTGGCGGGACTTCCTCCTTCCCAGGCGAGCGCCACGAAGACTTGGCCTGGGTTGGAGGGGAGGAGCCTTCAAACGCCCGTGTCGTTTCTCTCATCAAGGGGAGGGGGCTGGGGTCTTCTGGGGACGATCTTCTCACTCTGCGGAAGTGGGGTGTAGAACGGCTCATAGACGAGGTTTTTTCGCCACATCTGCAACTCTGGGCAGAAGTTCTCTAGACCGCTCATAAAGCCGAACACAAGGTCGAGTGAGAAATGACGGGTTTTCCATACACGGTTCTCACATGCCGGGTAGAGTTGGTGCATATGCCGCGCATCCTCGTGGTGGATGACGACGCCGCCATCCTCAAACTCATCAGCGTCATTCTCACTCGTGCCGGGCATGAGGTCCGCACCAGCCGCCATCCCGTCGAGGCCCTCGATCTCCTGAAGGTGTTCACCCCCGAACTCGTCATCAGCGATGTGGTGATGCCGTACATGACGGGCCTGGAGTTTCTGGAGCAGGTGCGGACGCACGCGCAGCTCAACGCCCTGCCCTTCGTGCTGCTCTCCAGCCATGCCGAGCGCGGCGACGTGCGCCGGGGCATGAATCTGGGGGCCGACGACTACCTTCCCAAGCCCTTCACCCCGCAGGACCTGACGACCGCCGTGGACGCCCGCTTGCGCCGCGCGGGCCTGACCCTCCAGAGCGAGAGCGTGATGGAGGCCAGGGGTCTGGGCACCGCGCAGGTCATGTGGCAGGGGACCGCCGTCTCCTGGGTGTCGCGCAAGGCGCTGGAGCTGTTCTTCTACCTGCTGGAGCACAGGGAAGTCACCTCCTGGGAGGCCGCCGAGGCGCTGTGGCCGGAAAAGGACGAGGCCCGCGCGAGCAGCCTCTTCCACACCACCCTCCACCGCCTGCGCCGCAGCCTGAGCAACGAGGCCGTGGTGAGCACCAACCGCCGCTACGCCCTCGCCGCCGACCTGACGCCCACCTACGACGTGTCACGCTACGAACTCCTCACCGCGCAGGCCGAGCAGGGTGCCCTGGGCCTAGAGGAACTGCGCGAACTCGTGGGCATGTACGGCAACTTCCTCCCCGGTGCCGACAGCCCGTGGGTGGACGACGTGCGTGCCCGGCTGGAGCAAAAGCAGTTCAGCATCCTCGGCCTCGCCGCCCGCGCCGCCACGCAGGCCGGACGCCCGAAGGACGCCGCCATGTTCCACCAGCGCGCCCTCGCCATCGATCCCATGAGCGAAACCGACTGGCAGGGCCTCACCCACGCCCTCGGCACCCTCGGCGACCCGCGCTCCCGCCTCGCCGCGCAGAGGGAAGCGTGGTGGGCGGTGGACTTGGACTGAGCAGGAGTTGTGAGGAGTTGAGGTGGGGCGGCTTGCCAGTGGGCGGGCCGCCTTGTTGGCTGTGGGCGGGGAGTTGGGCAGTTGAGTCGTCACGTCGCCCCCTCACCCCGGCCCTCTCCCACCGGGGGAGAGGGAGCAAAAGAGCGGAGGCTCCGGCTTTCTTAGCTCCTCCCCCTTGAGGGGGGAGGCCGGGAGGGGGTGAAGCGGGCCTGGCCCCCAAAAAACGCAATCTTCCAATCCCCGCCGTCATTCAATCAGGCGAAGGCGGACACCCAGGCGGCCAACTCCATCATCTCGCCTCCCTCTCCCTCCCCACCGTGCTCCCGGCGGATTCGCCGCCGACCCCCACCCCTATACTTTCCGCCATGACCGCGCCCCTCACCACCTTTGAAATTCGGGAGAAGTACCTGCAATTCTTCGAGAGCAAGGGGCATCTGCGCCTGCCAAGCCACTCGCTGATCGCCCCCGACCCCACGACCCTCTTCACGGTGGCGGGGATGCAGCCCTTCAAGCCGCAGTTCATGGGAGCCGCTGCCAAGTTCCCCGGCCACGGCGAGAACAGGCGGGTGACGACCGCGCAGAAGTGCATCCGCGTGGGCGACATCGAGAACGTGGGGCGCACGCGGCGGCACCTCAGCCTCTTCGAGATGATGGGCAACTTCTCGTTCGGGGACTACTTCAAGCGCGAGGCGATTCTCTGGGCGTGGGAGTTCCTGACCGGCCCCGAGTGGATGGGCATGGACCCGGCCCGCATGTACGTCACCATCTACGAGGACGACGACGAGGCGCATGGGTACTGGACGCGCGAGATTGGCCTGCCCGAGGGCCACATCCACCGCTTCGGCGCGGACGAGAACTTCTGGCCCGCCGACGCGCCCCTCAAGGGACCGAACGGGCCGTGTGGGCCGTGCTCGGAGATTTATTACGACCGGGGACCGAGTTACGGCGATGACACCTGGGCCGACTACGCGCGGACCCGCGAGAGCGCCCGCTTTCTGGAGGTCTGGAACCTCGTCTTCCCGCAGTACGACCGCCAGGACCCGAAGGAAGACGGCACGCCCGTCCTGCTTGACCTCCCCTTCAAGAACATCGACACCGGCATGGGGCTGGAGCGCGTGGCGAGCGTCGTTCAGGATGTGCCCGACTTCTACTCCAACGATGTCTTCAAACCCATCGTGGAGCGGGTGGCCGAACTCAGCGGCAAGCCGTACGAGGGCGAGGTCAGCGTCTCTCACCGTGTCGTCGCCGAGCACATCCGCAGCGTGAGCATGACGGTGGCGGACGGGGTGGCCCTGAGCAACACCGGGCGTGGGTACGTCATCCGCAAGATTCTGCGCCGGGCGAGCCGTCACGCCTACCTCCTCGGCCTGCGCGAGCCGACGCTCTACCAGCTCGTGCCCCTCGTCGTGCAGGGCATGGGCGGCGCGTACCCCGAACTCGTGCAGGAGGAGGGGCGGGTGACGGCAGCGATCCGGGCGGAGGAGGAGCGGTTCCTCAAGACGCTGGAAAGTGGGATAGGTCGCATCGGCGGACTCCTGGAAGGGTTGGAGCGTGGCTCGGTCCTCTCCGGTGAGGAAGCCTTCATCCTCTCCGACACCTACGGCTTCCCCCTCGACCTGACCAAAGAGATCGCCGAGGAGTACGGCGTCTCCGTGGACGAGGCCGGGTACGCCGAGAGCCTGGAAAAGGCGCAGGAACTCGCGCGGGCCGGGAGCAAGTACGGCAAGTCCGAGCTGTTCGGCGGGGGCGAGGAGGCGCTGGAGGGGCTGGCTCCCACTCAATTTGTCGGCTATGACGAGTTGGATACGTCGGGCGAGGTGCTGGCCCTCGTCGGCGCGGGCGAGCGGCTGAACCACCTGACGGCGGGCAGCGAGGCGACCGTCGTTCTCTCCCGCACGCCCTTCTACGCGGAAGGCGGCGGCGAGGTCGGCGACACGGGGCGGCTGGAGTGGGAGGGCGGCCTCGGCGTGGTGCGCGACACCCGCAAGACGGCGGGCGGCGTCTTCCTCCATGACGTGCTGGTGGAGGAGGGGACCCTGACCCCCGGCGTGAGCGTGCGCGCGGTGGTCGCCCCCGACCGTCAGGCGACCGAGCGGCACCACACGGCCACGCACCTCCTCCACGCGGCGCTGCGGGCGGTGCTGGGGTCGGGCGTGCGGCAGGCGGGGTCGCTCGTCGCGCCGGACCGGTTGCGCTTCGACTTCTCGCACGGCGCGGCCCTGAGCGCGGACGAGGTGGCGTCGGTCGAGCGGCTGGTGAACCGCTGGGTCATCGCCAACTTCCCCGTGACGTGGCGCGAGATGCCGCTGGAGGAGGCGCGGGCGGCGGGCGCGACGGCCCTCTTCGGGGAGAAGTACGGCGACACCGTGCGCGTCGTGAGCGTGGAGGGCGGCGTGCCCTTCGGAGAGCAGACCGTGACGAGCAAGGAGCTGTGCGGCGGCGCGCACGTCACCCGCACCGGGGACATCGGGGCCTTCGTGATCGTGTCCGACGAGAACGTGGCGGCGGGCGTGCGGCGCATCGAAGCGCTGGCGGGCGAGGCGGCGACCGCGTGGGTGCGCGAGCGGCTGACCACGGCGGGCCGGGTGGCCGGGCTGCTCAACACGGGTCTGGACGGGCTGGAGGGGCGCGTGTCGGGCTTGCAGGCACAGCTCAAGGCGGCCCAGGCCCGTCGTCAACTCGCCGAGGCGCAGATGGGCGGGGGTGGGGCGGCCCAGCAGGTGCGCGAGCTGGGCGGCTTCCGGGTCGCGGCGCTGCGGCTCTCCGGCATCGAGGGCAACGAGCTACGCGGTGCCGCCGACAAGCTCCTCGACGGCAGCGGGGCCGATCTCGCCGTGATCGCCAGCGATAGGGGATTGGTGGTCAAGGCGACGAAGGACGCGGTGGGCCGGGGCGCGCACGCGGGGCAACTCGTGGGCAGGCTCGCCGCCGCCGCCGGGGGCAAGGGCGGGGGCAGGCCCGATATGGCGCAGGCGGGCATTCAGAACCCCGAGGCGGCGCTCTCGGCGTTGGAGACGGCGTTCTAGGCGTACCGGCTCGACCGGAGCGAGGGGCCGGGGCTGGACGCTCCGGCTTCTCTCTTGTTCCTGCCCTGCCGAGCGGCGCTTCTTCGGGGAAGGCCTCTGACCCACCGCTCAGGACAGCCCCAGCTCCGCGCGCTCGGCCCGCGTCATCCCGCGCACGACGAGCGCGTGGCTGCCCGCCAGCAACTCCCGCAGCAGCGCATCCGGCACCGTGCCGTCCAGCGTGACCGTGGCCCAGTGGCGTTTGTTGAGGTGGAAGCCGGGCTGGATGGCGTCGTACTCGGCGCGCAACTCCTCGCCGCGCTCCGGGGCCACCTTGACCGACAGACCCGGTGGGTCCGCGAGGATGTTCGTCAGGGCGTACATTTTGCCGCCCACCTTGAAGACGAGCGTAGTCGCGTCGAAGGGGAAGGTCTCGCGCGAGTGCGGCAGGCCCGCCGCCGCCGTCCGCAGGTCGCCGATGGAACGCATGGGGCAGCATACCCAACGGCTTTCCAAAGTTGGCAATGGAAAAAGTCTGTGCTCATAAACAAAAAAACCCGCGCTCAACCGTTCTTTTTCCAGATTGGCATTAAAGGAACATAAACCGCGTCAGTTCCCGCCCGCCTCACCCTCGCCCCTACGATGGCGGGAAACGGGTCTCACCCCCTAGGAGAAGGCACACCTCATGGACCAACGTATCCTGCTGATCGAAGACAACCCCGACATCACCCGCGTCGTCCAGTACGAGCTGGAGCAGGCCGGGTACAAGGTCCTCACCGCCCCGGACGGGGTGACGGGCCTGACCAGCGCCCGCGAGAACAGCCCCGAACTCGTCATCCTCGACCTCGGCCTGCCCGACTTCGACGGGGCGGAGATCGCCCGGAGACTCCGCAAGACGAGCAGCGTGCCCATCATCATCCTGACCGCGATGGACGCCGTGGACCGCAAGGTGAATCTGCTGGAGGCGGGTGCCGACGACTACATGACCAAGCCCTTCCACCCGGAGGAGTTGGTCGCCCGCGTCAAGGTGCAGCTTCGGCACCAGCAGCACGGCGAGGTCATCTCCATCGGGGCGCTGGAAATCCACCCGCAAAAGAGGCTGTGCCACTACAACGGCCACGAGGTCCGGCTCTCACCGAAGGAGTTCGACCTCCTGACCTTCCTCGCCCGGCAGCCGGGCCGCGTCTACTCGCGCGCCGAGATCGAGCGCGAGGTCTGGAACGGCGAGCTGCCGAGCAACTCCAACGTCGTGGACGTGCATATGGCGAACATGCGCGCCAAGCTGCGCGACCTCGACGGCTACGGCATCATCCGCACGGTGCGCGGTATCGGCTACGCGTTGAAGACGCCCTGAGAAACCCGCTCACCAACCTGATTCACGCGGGGGCCGCGCACGCCGGGCACCGTCCGTACAGCGTGACCTCGTGCGCCTCCACGATGAAACCGCCGGGATAGACCGTGCCGTTGGGCAGGGCGACCGGGCAGGTGTGGAGGGTGTAGACGCGCCCGCACGCCGTACAGGAGAAGTGGTGGTGGTGGCCGCGCCCGGCGGGTTCATAGCGGGTCTCGCCGTCCAGCGTGACGGGGTGGATGCGCCCCTGCTCGGTCAGGAGCTTGAGGGTGCGGTACACCGTGGCGACGCCCAGCCCCGGCAGGTCCGCCTGCGCCCGCGCGAGCACGTCCCCCACCGCGAGCGGCCCCTCCGCGCCGTCGAGGACGCGGGCGATCACGTCGCGCTGGCGGGTGCTGCGGGTCGCGGTCATGTCCCCCAACCTAGCAGAGCCGTGGGCCGCCCAAGCAAAAAAACCCACCTTTGCGCGGTGGGTTCCGGGGAGTTGGGAACTGATGCTCTTCCTGGCGACTGGAGGCTGGCGACTGGAGGCTGGCGACTGGCAACTCCGCCAGCTCAAGAGATGTTCGGGTTGACCTTCTCCTCCGGGGCGATGGCGCTGCCCTGGGCTTTGGCCTCCACCGTGCCCGCCGGTTTGGGCAGGTCGCTCGCCGTCACGTTGAGGGCCTGACTGCCCGTGGCGCTCGCCGGGTCGGGAGGACCGCCCGCCGGGGCCGGGTTCTTGAGGAAGCTCGCCGCGCCGCCCGTGCTGACGGGCTTCACCGTGCCCCCCTCGGGCGGACGGGCCGGGATGACGGGCTGCACGTTGGCCTTGCCACCCTGGGTGGGCTTCCCGGCCCAATCGGGAGCGGGGCGGCTCCCCGATGTCTGGAATGACGTCGTCTGGGGCTGCGCCGCCTGAGTCTGGGCGGGTCGGGATAGCGCCGGACGGGCCTGAGCGGGTTTGGACTCAGTAGGCTTGGACTGTACCGTTCCAGCCTGCCCCTGCTGCTGCCCCGCACGCTCCATCAGGTTGTTCGCCAGTTCCTCCAGCCTCGGCGTGATCACGCGGTCCTGAAGGGCCTTGAAGGCGAGCGTGCCCAGCGTCGCCACGAGCGCCCCGCCGACGCCGCCGCCCTTGCCCTGATGCCGCTGCTGGGCCTTGAGGAAGGCCTTCTGGTCCTTGACCGGGCTGCCCGCGTCCACGTAAATCTTCTTGCTGCGGCGCAGTTGCCGCCCGGCGACCACGCCGATGAGGGCACCGACCGCCGAGGCACCGCCGAGCATCTTCAGCGGCTCCTTTTGCATCTGCACCTGAAGGTTGGTGCGCTCGGCGAGGGCGTCGAGGCTCTCGCGCAGCCGCTCGCGGGCCTCCTCGCGCTCGCTGCGGTAGGAATCGCCCGTCATCTCAGTACCCCTCCTTCTTCATGTCGTCCTGGAACGTGGGCTGGGTGCTCACGCTGATGCCGGGCGCGTCCTTGAGGACCACCGGATTCCGGATGTTGGGGTCGGGCTTGTCGTGCCCGCCGTGTCCGCCCGCGCCCGCATTGTGGGTCTCGGTGCCGTCGAGCTTCTTGTTCAGGCCGCTGCCGTAGACCTGCGCCTCGCCGTCCTCGGTGGCCTCGTACACGGGGAGGCGCACCTGTCCCCCGTCCGTGCCGCGCAGCTCGGTGCCGCTGGAGACGGCCTCCTGCTCGGTCAGGGGCGTCTTGATCCCCTCGCCCCGGTCGCTGGCGTTGACGCCGCCCTCCCCCGAGGTGAAGCCAGAGGTGCTCAGGCCGGGCCGGGAGACGTTGCGCTGACGGTCCTCCTCCATCTGCCGCTGGATGGCGTTGCCACGCGTGCCGGTATCGGGCAGGCCGGAACTCCGCATGTTGTCGCTCTGATCGGGCGTGTCCTGGGTGCCCGCCGCCAGTTCGCCCGTCGTGCTGACCCGGCGGGGCATGGTCGTCGGGACCGGACGGTCGGAGGCCGCGCCGGGGGAGACGGAACCGGAGGCGACGGCACTGGAGATAACGGCCCCGGAGGCCGCACCGACCTGCCCGGTGCTCAGGTTGACCGTCTTGCGCTCGTCCTGGCGCTGCCCCTGTGTTCCCACTGTCGAAGTTCCCGCAGTCGGAGTCCCCGAGGACGCGTTCCCCTTCGCCTTCGCCGCCTGCTCGGCCTGATAGCGGGCCTCCAACTCCTCGTCCTCGGTCATGGGTCCGCTCCTGCGGGTGCTGGGGCGGGTGTCCTCCTTCGGGACCTCGGTGCTCAGGCGTTTCAATCCCAGCAAGATCAGCCCTGCGGTCATGGCGAAGCCCACGAGGGCGATGAGGAGGGCGGCGGCCCACGCGCCGAGGCCGAGGCGGATCAGGCCGTAGAACACGGCGAGGATCAGGAACACCAGCCCCAGCAGTAGCGGCCCGACCGACGCGAGCAGCAGCACCACGCCGATGCCCTTGGCTTTGGCAACGTCGCCCACCTGCCGCAGCAGCGCGCGGACCTCGGTTTTCACGAGGGTCACGCCCGCGTCGAACACGTCGACGAGTGCGCCCCCCATGCTCTTGCGTTCTTCTTGCATGTTTCCTCCACCCACCAGCCCTGCCCCACGCGGGGGTCGGGCCGACTGCGCCCAGCATAATGAACCCCACCATGCAACCGCGCCAGAGCCAAGAAACCCTGAACCCGGCCCCGGCGTCCACAGACACCCCTCTCACCCTCGCCCAGCGCAGCAATCTCCTCCCCCTCACCGCACGCGGCTATATGGCGTGGCGGGCGTGGTCGCTCACCCTCCTGAGCGGCGAACCCTTCCCCCTGGGGCGGGAGGCGGCCCTCTTCACCGCCCTGTGTCGTCCACAATCCGGTGAATATTGGCTGGACGCGGGCACGAGCGCGGGTTTCTACGCGGGGGTGCTGGCGCGGGCCGGGTGCCGGGTCCTCGCCGCCGACCTCAGCGCCGCCATGCTCGCAGAAGGGGTCAGGCGCGAGCCTTCCGGGCAGATAGACTGGCTCCTCACCAACCTGGAGGCGGGCGGGCTGCCGGATGCGGCCTTCGACGGGGTGACGGTCGGGGCCACCCTCAACGAGACGCGCGACCCCGCCCGCCTCCTCGCCGAACTTGCGCGCCTGACCCGGCCCGGCGGGCAACTGTGGCTGATGTACGTGGGCCGGACGGGTGGTCCCCTCCAGCGCTTCCTGTCCCGGCCTGCGCTCGGCGGCCTGAGCTTTCCCGATCCGGCGTGGGTGGGTCGGCAGTTGCCCGGCTGCATTCGCATGGATGGGCTGCGGGTGGGCGTGGTGGTGTTCGAGCGGTATGTGAAGGGAGGCTAGGGGTCGAGGGATGTATCCACGGGCCGCCACACTGGGTTCGAAGGGCGGGGAATTGTCTCTGCCGTCGCAGTTTCGGGTGTCAGTTCTCCGGGGTTGGTAGGGCACTTCTCGGGACGGCTCTTGTAAGGTCTCTGTAAGAAAGCGTGACGTTCGCACCCTGCCCTCCCGCTTACACTCGCCTCAAAGGAATCTCTGACCGTGACCTCCGCCCCTGCCGTCCCTGCTCCTCCCCTCACGCCCCACTTGGCGGAGGCGGTGGCGCACTGCCGGGAGGTGACGCGGGAACACAGCAAGACCTTCTACCTGGGGTCGCGCCTCTTCCCGGCCCGCCAGCGCGAGGCGGTGTGGGCCGTGTACGCCGCCTGCCGCGACGGCGACGATGTGGTGGACGAGTGGACGGGCGCGGCGGCAGAGCGCGGCCTCGGCCTGTGGTGGGAGCGCGTGCAGGGGGCCTTCGCGGGCGAACCGGCCACGCACCCCATCGACACGGCGCTCGCCTGGGCCGCCGCGCGCCATCCCATTCCCCTCTCCGCCTTCGCGGAACTGCACGAGGGGCTGCGGATGGACCTTGCCGGGCACGAGTACCGCGATATGGACGACCTCACGTTGTACTGCCGCCGGGTCGCGGGCGTCGTCGGCTTCATGATCGCGCCCATCAGCGGCTACAGCGGCGGCGAGCGCACCCTCCACCACGCCCTGATGCTGGGTCAGGCGATGCAGCTCACCAACATCCTGCGTGACGTGGGCGAGGACCTGGAACGCGGGCGGGTGTACCTCCCCGTCTCGCTGCTGGAGGAGTACGGCGTCACCCGCGCCACACTGGAACGCGGCATCGTCACGCCCGGCTACCGCGCCCTGATGACGCACCTCTCCGGCCTCGCCCGCGCGTGGTACGCCGAGGGCCGCGAGGGGATTCCCTGCCTGCACGGCAGTGCCCGTTACGCCGTGCAGGCCGCCGCCCGCGCCTACGAGGGCATCCTTGACGACCTCGCACGCGGTGACTACGACAACTTCCGCCGCCGGGCGCACGTCAGCGGGACGCGCAAGCTCCTGATGCTGCCGCAGGCGTGGTGGGAGTTGCGCGGAGCCGTGAGTTATGAGTCCTGAGCGTTGACCCCGACGCGCCGCCGCAAGAACGCCCGTCCGGCTGGCCTACCGCTCATGGTCCGTCCCCTCTCCAACAAAGGAACCCTGCCTCTTCCATGCCCCATACCACACGCAAAACCGCCCTTATCATCGGCTCGGGCTTCGGCGGGCTGAGCCTCGGCATCCGCCTTCAGAGCCTCGGCTTCGACACGACCATTCTGGAGAAACTGGACGCGCCGGGCGGGCGGGCCTACCAGAAACGGACACCGGACGGCTACGTCTTCGACATGGGGCCGACCGTGATCACGGTGCCGCACTTCATTGAGGAACTGTTCGCGCTGGAGCGGGACCGGGGCATGCTCGCCGAACCCGACTACCCCGAACACGTCCTGACGAGTGAGCGCGTGCGGGAGGGGGAGAGCGGCGGCCCGCGCACCCGCGACTACGTGCGGCTCGTGCCCATCCTGCCCTTCTACCGCATCTACTTCGACGACGGCACGTACTTCGACTACGACGGCGATCCCGACTCCACCCGGCGGCAGATTCAGGCCCTCGCGCCGGGCGACCTCGCGGGCTACGAACGCTTCCACGCGGATGCGGAGGCGATCTTCCGGCGGGGCTTCCTCGAACTCGGCTACACGCACTTCGGGGACGTGGCGACGATGCTGCGGGTGGTGCCCGACCTCCTGCGGCTGGACGCGGTGCGGACGCTCTTCTCGTTCACCAGCAAGTATTTCGAGTCGCCCAAGCTGCGGCAGGTCTTCTCCTTCGAGACGCTGCTCGTCGGCGGCAATCCCCTGAGCGTGCCCGCCATCTACGCGATGATCCACTTCGTCGAGAAGACGTGGGGTATCCACTACGTCATGGGCGGGACGGGGGCGCTCGTGCGCGCCTTCGTGCAGAAGTTCGAGGAACTCAGCGGGCAGATCAGGTACGGGGCGGAGGTGGACGAGATTCTCGTCGCGGATGACCGGGGCCGACCTGTGAAGCGTCCTGTCGGCAAGCGTGTGGCGCGTGGCGTCCGGCTGGCGAGCGGTGAGGAACTGCAAGCCGACCTCGTGGTGAGCAATGGCGACTGGGCGAACACGTACCTGAAGATGGTGCCCCCACAGGCCCGCCTCGTGAACACTGACCTGCGTGTGCGGGCGGCCAAGCAGAGCATGAGCCTCCTCGTGATCTACTTCGGCTTCCGCGACGATGAGCAGCCGCTCGACCTGCGCCACCACAACATCATCCTCGGGCCGCGCTACGAGGAATTGCTGCGTGAAATCTTCGGAAACAAGGTCCTGGGCGTGGATTTCAGCCAGTACCTCCACGTCCCCACGCTGACCGACCCGGCGCTCGCTCCTCCCGGCCACCACGCCGCCTATACGCTCGTGCCCGTGCCCCACAAGGGCAGCGGCCTGAACTGGGAGGAGGAGGGGCCGAAGCTCGTGGAGCGCGTCCTCGCCTTCCTGGAGGAGCGCGGCTATATCCCGGACCTGCGCGCCCGCCTCACGCACATGGAGTACATCACGCCCGACTACTTCGAGGGCACGCTGGACGCCTACCTCGGCAACGCCTTCGGTCCCGAACCCATCCTCGCCCAGAGCGCCTTCTTCCGGCCCCACAACCGCTCGGAGGACGTGCGGAACCTCTACCTCGTCGGCGCGGGTGCCCAACCCGGCGGCGGCACCCCCAGCGTGATGATGAGCGCGAAGATGACGGCGCGGCTGATCGCCGAGGACTTCGGCATCCACCCGGACATTCGGAACGGGGTGCCGGAGGTTGAGCGGGCCGACGAAGTGAGGCCGGAGGCTATTGGGGCGGATTAGGGAAAGGACGGTCCACTGGCACGTCTTTTCGCTCCTCCCCCTTGAGGGGGGAGGCCGGGTGGGGGTGAACGGGCCTGGCCTCCCAAGAAAGCACCCCTCACTCCCCAAAAACAAGCTTGAGCCTCAGCGTGTGCTCAACAACAGCCCCAATAGGCGGCAGAGTGCGCTGGGATGGCGTTTGTGTTCCCCCCTCCCGGCCTCCCCTACAAGGGGGGAGGAGTGGAAAGCACCAGCCCCACGTCTGCGTGAGGCGTGACCGCCACCTCCCCCGACAATCCACCTTCCCCGGACGCCCTCACCATCCTCCCGGTCGAGGGTTTCACACTGGGGGCACGTCCCGGAAGAGACCCAAGCCGCAAGTATGTGTCGGGCGGCGGGCCGTCTTCCTCTCTCCCGTGCGGCGTTCCCGACCGCAGAAAGCGAGTCTCCCATGACCACCCTGCTCAACGACCCCGTGACCCGCACCCGCGCCTACTTCGGCGGCGAGTGGCGCTCTACCCCCCGCACCTTCGAGGTCTTCTACCCCAGCACGCTGGAGAGCATCGGCGCGGTGGCCGACTGCACGGAAGGCGACGCCCGCCGCGCCATCGACGCCGCCGAACTCGCCCTGAAGGAGTGGCGAAGGGTCAACCCGTACCAGCGGGGCAAAATCCTCCGCAAGTGGCACGACCTGATGTTCGAGCGCAAGGAGGACCTGGCCCGCCTCATGACGCTGGAGATGGGCAAGCCGATCAGTGAGACGCGCGGCGAGGTCCACTACGCGGCGAGCTTTATCGAGTGGTGCGCGGAGGAGGCCGGGCGCATCAGCGGCGAGCGCGTCTCCCTGCGGATGGGCAACAAGCGCGGGCTGACGGCGCAGGAACCCGTCGGCATCGTGTACGCGGTGACGCCGTGGAACTTCCCGGCGGGGATGATCACGCGCAAGGCCGCGCCCGCCCTCGCCGCCGGGTGCGTCATGATCCTCAAGCCCGCCGAGCAAAGCCCGATGACGGCCCTGTACCTCGCCGAGCTGTGGCTGGAGGCGGGCGGCCCGGCCAACACCCTGCAAGTCCTCCCCACGAGCGACGCCGCCGCACTCACCGCGCCCTTCATGGAGGACGAGCGGGTGCGGAAGCTGACCTTCACGGGCAGCACGGCGGTCGGTCGGCTGCTCTACCAGCAGGCGGCGCGGACCCTCAAGCGCGTGTCGCTGGAACTCGGCGGGCACGCCCCCTTCCTGATCTTCGCGGACGCCGACCTGGAGAGGGCCGCCCGCGAGGTCGTCGGCTCCAAGTTCCGCAACGCTGGGCAGACCTGCATCAGCACCAACCGCGTGTACGTGCAGCGCGAGGTGGCCGACGAGTTTACCCGCATCCTGACGGAGAAGACGGCGAAGTTGCGGCTCGGCGATCCCCTTTCTGACGACACGGGTGTTGGGCCGGTTGTGGAGCAGGCGGGACTGGACAAGGTGAAGGCCCACGTCGAGGACGCGCTGAGCCGGGGTGCGCGGGCGACGGTGGGCGGCAGTGTGCAAGGCGGCCTCTACTTCCAGCCCACCGTCCTGACGGATGTGGACCCCGACAGCCTGATTCTGCGCGAGGAGACCTTCGGCCCGGTCGCCCCCGTCGTCGTCTTCGACACCGAGGAGGAGGGCCTGCGGCTCGCCAACGACTCCGAGTACGGCCTCGCCGCCTACGCCTACACCCGCGACCTGTCCCGCGCGTGGCGGGTGGCCGAGGCGCTCGAATACGGCATCGTCGGCATCAACGACGGCGTGCCGAGTGCGGGAGCGCCCCACGTCCCCTTCGGCGGCATGAAGAACAGCGGCGTGGGCCGCGAGGGCGGTCACTGGGGGTTGGAGGAGTACCTGGAGACGAAGTTCATCAGCATGGGGGTGTAGGAAGTCGCCAGTCGCCAGCTTCCAGCGACCAGCAAGAACAGGAGTGGTCGGGTCGCCTATCTGCCTGAACCCTGGCGACTGGCGACTGGCGACTGGCCGCTCCTCTCCTTCAACCACCCCACGATCCACCCCAGCACCTCCTCGCGCGGTTCGTCGTTCAACAACTCGTGGTAGCCGCCCTCCACGAGGCGCAGGGTCTTGTCGGCGGTGGGAACGCTTTCCATGAAGCGGCGGGTGCCGTTCACGTCCGTGATGCGGTCGGCGGTGCCGTGGACGGCGAGGGTGGGCAGCGTCCAGCGGGCATACCGGGGCCACAGGGACGCGCTCAGGCGCAGCATGGACGCGGCGGTGAGGGCGGGGACCTTGCCCTGGTACACGCCCGCGTCCGACCCATAGGCCGTCACCTCGTCGGCGAGGCGCGACAGGCCCTCGCTCCCCAGCGCGGTGACGGGAGCATGGGGAGCCAGCCGCGCGACCACGGGGGCCAGCGCCCTCAGCCACGCGGGCTGATCCTCGCCGATCAGGAGGGCGGGGCTGCTCAGGATCACGCCGCTCAGCCCCCTCGGGTCACGGGCCACGCTGGCCGCCGTGATCAATCCCCCCAGCGAGTGCCCGAAGGTGAAGAGGGGGAGGGGCTGGCCGCGCAGCATCTCGCGGGCGAGGAGGTGGTCCTCCACCAGCGTGAAGGCGTCCACGACCGCCCGCCGTCCCTCCGAACTGCCGTGCCCGCGCAGGTCGTAGGCGTAGACGCTCAGGCCCGCGCCCACCAGCGCGGGGATGAGGCGGTGGTATTTCTCCACATAGCGCCCCGCGTACTCCCCGAAGCCGTGCGTCAGGAGGACGGCGGCGCGGGCGTCCGGCGCGGGCCATACGTACCCCCGGACGGGTGCGCCCGACTCCCAGACGGTGGGTTCCCACGTCGAGTTGTGCATAAGCTCCAGTGTAGGCCCACAGTGAAGGGACCCTGAATACCCGGAGATTAAATTGGGCGCAAACTATTCCTTATGGCAGACATCGCACGGAAGGCGAACGCGCAGTGGTCGGGCGACGTAATGAAGGGGCAAGGGACCGTGAGCACCGGGTCGGGCGTGTTGCAGAACGTCCAATACTCGTTCAAGACCCGCTTCGAGAACGGTGTCGGCACCAACCCTGAGGAACTGCTCGCCGCCTCGCACGCGGGCTGCTTCACCATGCAGCTCTCGGCGCTGCTGACGCAGGCGGGCCACGCGCCCGAGGACTTGCGGACCGACGCGACCTGCGAGATGGTCCGCGAGGGCGCGGGCTTCAAGGTCAGCACAATCCGCCTGAAGGTGAGCGGCAAGGTGAGCGGCATGGACCAGGCGGGCTTCGAGGGCATGGTCGCCCAGGCCGCCCAGGTGTGCCCCATCAGTCAGGTCATGAAGGGCAATGTGGAGATCACCCACGAGGCGACGCTGGAGCAGCCGGTCAACTCGTAAGAGACGGCACGACTCCTTCAAGGCCCCTGCTACGGCGGGGGCTTCTTCGTTCTTCGGGCCGCCGCCGGGCCATCCAGCGCATCCACGTTGCCGAGCTTTCCGGGTAGCCTGCACCGCATGGCTCCCACCGTCTACTACGTCGTCGGGCCGCCGGGCAGCGGCAAGAGGACCATCGGCAAGCACCTCTCGCGCCTGACGGGGGCGGCGTTGCTGGACAACCACATCTCCAACGATCCGATCTTCACGGCCTTCGGGCTGGACGGCGTGCGGCCCATTCCCGCCGAGGTCTGGGACCTCGTGGGCAAGGTGCGGGCGCTCGTGCGGGAGGCGGCGTTGGCGGCCCCGCCACAGGTGAGCCACATCTTCACCAACTGGCTGATCGCCGACGAGGGCGAGTGGCCGTCGGTCGAGCGGCTGCGCGACCTCGCCGCCCGGCGTGGGGCCACCTTCGTCCCCGTCTGGCTGACGTGCGACACGGAAGAACTCGCCCGCCGCATGACCCTCCCCGAGCGGGCCGAGCGGCTCAAGCTCCGCGACCCGGAGGGCCTCCGCACTCTGCTCCGCGAGATGGGCAACCTCCCACCCCCACGGGACGCCATCCGCATCGACACCACGAACCTCGCCTCGGCGGACGCGGCACTTCTGATCGCGTCGCACGCCGGGGCGCTGTTTTAAGAGAAGCGGTCAGCCGTCAGCTTTCAGCAGTCAGCGAGGGCGGGAAAGCTGGGGCTGGGGCTTATTGCGCTGACGGCTGACGGCTGACCGCTGACGGCTCCCTCACGCCGAGCGCGCGGGGGCGCAGTCCGCCTCGGCCCCTTCCTGTCCCAGGTGTGCCCGGCCCCAGGTGTCGATGGCGTCGATGACGCTCTGCAACTCCTTCCCGGCGGGCGTCAGGGTGTAGACGCTGCGGGCGAGCTTGCCGTGGGAGTCCTCGGTGCGCTTGGCGATGACGGCGAGGCTTTCCAGATGTTCCAGGCGTTGCGTGAGGGTGGCGCTGTTGCAGCCGCCGACGGCGCGGGCGAGTTCGTTGAACCCCTTCTCGCCGTCCAGCAGCGCCCGGACGATATGCAGCACCCACTTTTCCTGCAACACGCCGATGGCCCGGTAGACCGGGCAAAATCCAGTGTGTGCGGTGCTCATGCCCCCACTTTACACCTTCCCACCCGGCAAAGTGAGCCACAAGTCACATCGCTTGACTTTTCAAAGCACTTGGGCCTATCTTGTGGTCATGACCGTTACCCAGACCCGACCCCTGAGCGCCACCGAGGCCATCGAGAGCCGTCGCAGCATCCGCAAGTTCGTGCAGGAACCGCTGGACCAAAGCGACCTGCGCGAGATTCTGCGCCTCGCCAGCCTCGCCCCGAGCGCGTGGAATGCCCAGACGTGGAGATTCGCCGTCGTGCAGAATCCCGAGGTGAAGGTCAGGCTTCAGGAGGCCGCCTACGGCCAGAAGCAGATCACGAACGCCCCCGCCGTGATCGTGGTGTACAGCGACATGGAGGACACCCTCCAGAACGTCGAGGACACCGCCCATCCCGGTATGGGCGACGCGGGGCGCACCGGCCAGCGCCAGACCTTCGACCGCGTGTTCGGCGGGCAGGACGTGGCCCAGCGCGGGCAGTGGGGCCTGAGCCAGGCGAACATCGCCTTCGGCTTCCTGATGGTGGCGGCGCGCGGCCTCGGCTACGACACGGTGCCCATGCTCGGCTTCGACCCGGCGAAGGTGCGCGAGGTTCTCGGCCTGCCCGAGCACGTCCAGTTCGCGGGCCTGCTGCCCCTCGGCAAGCGCGCGGAGGAGGGCTTCCCGCACCACCGCCACAGCGTCGAGCGCATCACCAAGTTCTACTGAGTGGTCGAGAGTCAGCCGCCTCCTTCGGGGGGCGGTTTCTCGTCGTCTACACTCCGGGGCGTGAGTGGCACGGGGGTCCTGACCCACGCGGAGATGTGCACCCGTGAGGGTGTGCGCCTGCGGCGCGGCATGAACTTCCGGGTGCGGGGCGGGCACAGCGTCCTGCTGATGTCCACCTGGCCCGACGCCCCCTACCGCGACGAGCTGAGCGAGGACGGCGCGGTGCTGCGCTACGAGGGCCACGACGCGCCCCCCTCGCTGCGGGGCGGGCAGGACCCCAAGACGTTGGACCAGCCGCTCCACACGCCGGGCGGACGGCTCACGCAAAATGGCCTGTTCTTCCGGGCCGCCCTCGCCGCGCGGAGTGGAGAGGCCCCGCCCGAGCGGGTGCGCGTGTACGAGAAGCGGCGGCCCGGCGAGTGGGTGGGCCGTGGCCTGTTCCTGCTGACGGACGCCACTCAGGAGCACGACGGCACCCGGCGCGTCTTCGTGTTCCGGCTGGAGGCGGTGGGGGAGGAGAACGACCCACCCTCAGCGCAGGAGTGAGAACTGTTGTTTGATCGTGCCCTTCCCACACGATCTCACCTCTCCGTCACCCCGCCGCCTTGCACCTCCCACACCCGCGTCGCCACCCGGCCCACGAGCGCGCGGTCGTGGCTGGCGAGGAGCACCGTGCCGGGGAAGGCGAGCAGGAGAGCTTCGAGCGCCTCAATGGCCCGCACGTCGAGATGGTTGGTCGGCTCGTCCAGCACGAGGAGTTGTGCCCGCGTCACGCCCAGCCGCGCGAGGCTCAGGCGGGTGCGTTGCCCGCCCGACAGCCCCGCCACGGGAAAGGCCGGGCCGGGCAGCCCCACCTGAGAGGCGACCTCGTGGAGCTGGTGCGGCGTGAGGGCCGGGTTGGCGTCCAGCAGGGCGTCCCCTACGGTTGTCAGTCCCGCCAGTTCCTCCCCGTGCTGGCCCGCCGCGTAGACGGTCAGGCCGGGGCCGCGCCGCACCTCGCCCGCGTGGGGCACCCTGCCGAGGAGGGCGGCGAGCAGCGTGCTTTTCCCGCCGCCGTTCGGCCCAGTGAGGGCGATGCGGTCGCCCCGGCGCACGTCCAGCCGCACATCCGACAGAACCTCCCGGTCCCCGCGTGTCACCGTCAGGCCGCGCACGGTCAGCACCTCGGAGGGGCCGGAGGAAGAGGCGGGCAGGTCGAGACGCACTACCCGGCGGTCCTCAAAGGGTTTTTCGACTCCGTGGGCGTCCAGCCGCTCCACCGCCCGTTCCAGCGCGCGGGCGCGGGAGGCGTTCACGTTCTGGGCGTTCTGCGCCTTTCCCTTGGCGAGCATCTTGTCGCCGTCGCTGGCGCGGCTCGGGTTGTACTGCGAGGCGCTGCGGGCCTTGCTCGCGCGGCGCAGGCGTTCTTCCTCCAGCGCGGCCCGCTTTCGTCTGTACGCGGCGTGATCGCGCGCCTGAGCCTCCCGCAATGTCGCCTTGACCGCCATCGCCGCCGAGTAGCCGCCGGGATAGACGGCCAGGTGTCCGCGCTCCAGTTCCGCCGTGCGAGTCGCCACCGCGTCCAGAAAGGCCCGGTCGTGGCTGGCGAGGACGAAGGCGGCCCCGGACGCCCGAATCCAGCCCTCCAGCCACGCGGTCCCCTCCGCGTCGAGGTGGTTCGTCGGCTCGTCCAGTAGATACAGGTCGGCGGGGGAGAGGAGCAGCCGGGCGAGCATGACGCGGCGCATCTGTCCCCCGGAGAGCCGCGCCGCACACGCCTCTGGAACGAGGTCCAACCCGCCCAGCACCTCCTCCGCCCGTGCCTCGAACTCGTACCCGCCCACCACCCGGTATGCCTCCTCCGCCTCCGCGAAGGACTGGAGGGCCGCGTCGGTGCCGTCGCCCAGGCCCTCCGAGGCGAGGTCGAAAGCCAGCCGTGCGCGGCGCACCTCCTCCGGCGTCACAGCATCGAGAATCGTTCCGTCTCCCACCTCCGCGTGTTGGGCGAGGAGCGCCACCCGGCCCGCCCGCGTCACCGTGCCCTCGTCGGGCGCATCCACTCCCGCCATCACGCGCAGCAGCGTGGTCTTCCCGCCGCCGTTCTCCCCGACGAGGGCGAGGCGTTCACCCGCGCCCACTTCCAGGTCCACATCCGAAAAGACCGTCCGGTCGCCGAAGACTCGCGCGACCCCATTCGATTGCAACAGCACACGTCCCCCTGCGAACACAGTCCCCTGTGGGCGAGCGGTCCCACCATGCGGGACCGAGGCTCAAGCCGAGTTACAGGGGAAGGGGACGCAAGGGGAAAACTCCATCTGAATGGGGGAAAGCCGAACGCCGGGCAACCCGGACCGTTGACGCTAGGCTAACGCGTCCTGCGGCGACTAGGCCAGATGGCGCAGCCGCCTATTCCCGCCGTCGGAAGATCAGCGCCAGCACGAAGAGCGCCGTATTGACGAGGACGATGGTGGCTCCGGGGGCCGTGTCGAGGTAGTAGCTCAGGTACAACCCCGCCACACCCCCCACCGCGCCGAGCAGGGCCGCGAGGGCGATCATCTTCCGCAGACTGCGGGCGAGCAGGCGGGCGGCGGCGCTCGACGTGATCAGGAGGCTCACGCTCAGGGTCGTGCCCACGAGCTGCACCGTCAGCACGACGACCAGCCCGATGAGGATGAGCAGCAGGCTCTCCAGCGTCCGCACGGGGAGGCCGATGGCCCGCGCCTCGGTGGGGTCGAAGGAGGCGAGCAGCAGTTCCTTCTGCACGGCGGCAAGCACGCCCCCCACGAGCAGCGTGACCGCCAGCGCCCCCCACAGGTCGGCGGGGGTGACGCCGAGCGGATTGCCGATCAGGAAGTTGCTCAGGTCGGTCGTGAAGGTCGGTGCCCGCGAGAGCATGACCACGCCGAGCGCGAACATCCCCACGAACACGATGCCGATGGCGCTGTCCTGCTTGACCCCGCCCCGCTGACTCACCGCGCCGATGCCGAGCGCCGTGAGCACGGCGGCGACGAGCGCCCCGACGATCAGATTCCCCCCCGCCAGAAACGCCCCCACGATGCCCGGCAATACGGCGTGGCTCATCGCGTCCCCGATGTAGCTCAATCCCCGCAGCACCACCCACGCGCCCACGAGCGCACACAGCACGCTGACGAGAACGACCGCCAGGAGCGCCCGCAGGAAGAAGTCGAACCCGAGGGGGTCGGTGAGCCAGTCCATCAGGGGCGGCTCCCAGCGGGGGGTCGAGGGGTCGAGGAGTCGGGGAGTCGAGAGGGGCTGTCTTGACCTCTCGACCTCTCGACTTCTCGACGTTGTTCTGCCCCCATTACGCCTCCGCGTGCGTGTGCCCCAGATGACTCACGCTGAACGTCGCCTCGATGTTACGCGGCGTGTACACCTCGTCCGGCGTGCCGTCGGCCACGACGCGGCGGTTGACGAGGACGAGGTGATCGCACCAGCGGCGGGCCTGCTCCAGATCGTGCGTGACCATCACGACGGCGCGGCCCGCGTCCGCCTGAGAGCGCAGCAGGGCCATCAGTTGCTCCTGGGTGGCGGCGTCCACCCCGGTCAGCGGCTCGTCCAGCAGCAGGATTCCCGCGTCCCGCACCAGCATCCGCGCGAGGAGGACCCGCTGGCGCTGCCCGCCGCTGAGTGCCCCGATGTGCCGCCCGCGCAGGCTCTCCACGCCCGTCTGCCGCAGGGCGTCGGCCACCCGCGCGCGGTCCGCCCGGCCCGGCCAGCGCAGCCAACCCACGCGCCCGGTGCGGCCCATCATCGCCACGTCCCAGACGGTGACGGGAAAGGCCCAGTCCAGCGTCTGCTGCTGGGGCACGTAGGCCACGTCGCCCCCCGCCGCCCCATCCCCCGTAAACACCACCCGCCCGGCGCTCGGCGCGGTCAGGCCCACCACCGTCTTGAGCAGCGTGCTCTTGCCCGCCCCATTCGGCCCGATCACCGCGCTGAAGGTGCCCGGCGCAAAACGCACCGTCGCGTCCTCCAACGCCGTGTGCGCTCCGTACCGCACCGTCAGGTTCTCCACCGCCAGCATCGGACGAGGATAGCGCGGGCGGGGGTGATGTTGCGAGGGTGGTATCAAAAGGGTCGAGGGGTCTGGGGTCGAGAGGTCCAGGGACGGGCGGCTTTTCTCGACCTCTCGACTCCTTGACCCCTCGACCCACTCAGCGCAACGACCGCACCATCGTGTCCACGTTCGCCCGGAACGCCCCCAGAAACGTCTCGCCCGCGCTTCCCCCCGGCCCCAGGGCGTCGGTGTAGAGGGGCGGGGCGATCCTCGCGCCCGTCTCGCGGGCCAGCGTTTGCGCGAGGCGCGCGTTCAGCGTGTTCTCGGTGAAGATGACCCTCGCCCCGCTCTTCCTCACCGCCCCCACCAGTGCCGCCAATTCCCGCGCACTCGGCTCCCGCTCGGTGCCGATGCCGGGGATGACGGTGCCCACGACCGTCAGCCCGTAGCGCCGGGCGAGGTAGTGCAGGCTGTCGTGGTTGGTGACGATCTTGCGGCGCGCGGCGGGCACGGTGGCGAACTGCCCCTTCGCGTAGGCGTCCAACGTGTTGATCTGACGGGTAAAGGTGTTGAGGTTGGCCTGATACGTCTTCTTCCCGGCGGGGTCAAGTTTGGTCAGGACGCCCGCCACGTTGCGCGCGTACCCGGCGGCCAGCGTCGGGTCCCACCACGCATGGGGATCGAGAGGGCCGTGTTCCTCGTGCGCCTCCTCGCCCTCGTGCGCGTGCCCCTCCTCTTCCTCCAGCTCGCGCAGCTTCAGGCCCGCCGTCAGCTCGCGGACGGGAACGCTCGGCGCGGCGGCCTTCAACCTCGGCAGCCACGACTCCAGCCCCGCCCCGTTGGCGAAGAGGACGCGGCTTCCGGCCAGATTCCGAATTGCGGCGGTACTCGGCTGGAAGGTGTGCGCGTCGCCCCCCACGGGCACGATCACGTTCACCCGCACCCGCTCGCCCCCCACCGCCCGCACGAAATCGGCCACGATGCTCGTCGTCGCGCTGACGTTGAGGGGTGCCGCTGAGGCCGTGCCCATTCCCAATACGAGAGTGACGAGCAGGGGAGAAATGGAGGACCGGGGAAAGGGGCGCTGAGTCATAATGATATACCTTTATCATATTTGAGCGCAGACGGGGGAGGCGGTGCCCGGCAGCCGCAGAGTTGGAAGGCGGGCGTCGCTGAGCGGCGCTGTGTGCGACCCCTCAGTCAGCTTCGCTGACAGCTCCCCTTGAGGGGAGCCTGGTGTTGTGCCTCCCTTTAAGGGGAGGTGCCCCGCAGGGGCGGAGGGGTCGCCCCCGGCGCAATCGCCCCTCCCGTCCTTCCAGCCTTGCTTCATCTCTCACCCCTCCATCTGGCACCGCTTCCACGTCACGCCCTAGACTGCGGCCCATGACGCAAGCCGCCGCACCCGCCGCGACCTCAGAGTGGTACAAGAGCGCCGTCTTCTACGAGCTGTCCGTCCGCACCTTCGCCGACGGCAACGGCGACGGCAAGGGCGATTTTCCGGGCCTGACGGGGAGGCTCGATTACCTCAAGAACCTCGGCGTGGACTGCCTGTGGCTGCTGCCCTTCTTTCCCAGCCCGCTGCGCGACGACGGGTACGACGTGGCCGACTACCAGGGCATCCACCCCGACCTCGGGACGCTGGACGACTTCAAGGTCTTCCTGCGCGAGGCGCACGCGCGGGGCCTGCGGGTCATCGCCGACCTCGTGACGAACCACACCTCCAGCGATCACCCGTGGTTCCAGGCGGCGCGGCGCGGCCCGGTGCTGCCCGACGGCACGCCGAACGAGTACCACGACTACTACGTGTGGAGCGAGACGGGCACCGAGTACGCGGGGGCGCGGATCATCTTCACCGACACCGAGACGAGCAACTGGACGCGCGACGACCAATGCGGCAAGTACTTCTGGCACCGCTTCTTCTCGTCGCAGCCCGACCTGAACTACGACAATCCGCGCGTGGTGGAGGAGTTGCTGAGCGCCGCCCGCTTCTGGCTCGACCTCGGCGTGGACGGCTTCCGGGTGGACGCGGTGCCGTACCTGATCGAGCGCGAGGGGACGAACTGCGAGAATCTGCCGGAGACGCACGCCATCCTCCAGCGGATGCGGCAGATGGTGGACGCCGAGTATCCGGGCCGCCTGCTCCTCGCCGAGGCGAACCAGTGGCCCGAGGACGTGGTGGAGTACTTCGGGAGCGAGCAGACCCCTGAGTTCCACATGTGCTTCAACTTCCCGGTCATGCCCCGGCTGTACATGAGCCTGAGGCGCGAGGACACGACGAGCATCCGCGAGATCATGGGCCGCCTCCCGGCCATCCCCTCCTTCGGGCAGTGGGCGACCTTCCTGCGGAACCACGACGAGCTGACGCTGGAGATGGTGACGGACGACGAGCGGGCCTTCATGTACGCCGCCTACGCACCCGACACCCGCATGAAGATCAACGTGGGCATCCGCCGCCGCCTCTCGCCGCTGCTCGACAACGACCGCCGCCGGGTAGAACTGCTGACCACGGTCCTGCTCGCCCTGCCCGGCAGCCCCATCCTGTACTACGGCGACGAGATCGGCATGGGCGACGACCTCTCCCTCGCCGACCGCAACGGCGTCCGCACCCCGATGCAGTGGAACGCGGGCGTCAACGGCGGCTTCTCCACCGCCGCCCCCGAGCTGTGCTTCTTCCCGCCCATCCAGGACCCCGTGTACGGCTTCCAGCGGGTGAACGTGAACTCCCAGGAGCGCGACCCCAGCAGCCTGCTGAAGTGGCACGCCCGCCAGCTCGAACTGCGCCGCCGTCACCCCGCCTTCGCGCACGGCGACCTGACCTTCGTCGAGACGGGCAACCCCGCCGTGCTGGCCTTCACGCGCCAGTTCGAGAACGAGACCCTCCTGATCGTGAGCAACTTCGCCGGGAACGCGCAGGCCGCGCAGCTCGACCTCTCCGCCCACACGGGCCGCACGCCCGTCACCCTCGCCGGGGCGAGCCACTTCCCGCCCGTGGGCGAGGGGACGTACCCGATGATTCTGGGCAAGTACGACTATTACTGGCTGAGGCTGAACTGAAGCCGTCAGCCGTCAGCTTTCAGCGGTCAGCAGAAAGATAAAAAGAGAAGGCCCCAGCACTCGCCGGGGCCTCTTCTCTTTGCTGATCGCTGACGGCTGAGAGCTGAAAGCTCCCTAGTCGTCGCTGCTCCCCAGCCCGCCGCCGATGCCAAACAGCCGCAGGATAAACAGGAACATGTTGATGAAGTTGAGGTACAGGGCCAGCGCCCCGTTGATCGCCGCGCGCTCGGCCATCTCGCCGCTGACGCCGCTCAGCGCCAGGTTGCGGAGCATCTGGGTGTCGTAGGCGGTCAGGCCCGCGAAGAGCAGCACGCCGACGACGCTGATGCCGAGGGTCAGGAGGCTGCTCGCCAGGAACAGGTTGACGATCATGGCGACCAGCAGGCCGATCAGCGCGAAGAGGAAGAAGCGGCCCATCGCGCTCAGGTCCCGCTTGATGACGTAGCCCAGTACGCTCATCGCGCCGAAGGTCCCGGCGGTGGTGAGGAAGGCGGAGATGACGGCGCTCTGGCTGTACACCAGCAGCAGCGAGGAGAAGGTCAGGCCCGTGAGGGCGGCGTAGGCGACGAACAGCAGTCCGGCGACGGCGCTGGGCAGCCGCGAGGCGAGGCCGCTCAGCACGAACACGAGCACGAGCTGGGCGATGATGAGCGGGAAACGCAGCGCCACGACCTGCTGGGCCAGCCCCTCGTTCTGCGCGGTCAGGTAGGCGACCCCGGCGGTCAGGGCGAGGCCCGCCGCCATCCACGAGTACGTCCGCGCCATGAAGGTGCGGACCAGTGATTCCGTCCGAGTGGCAGTGATTTGCATACGAGACAGGATACGGTGCCCTGGGGTGAAAAGTTGCAAGGGAAGTCGCCAGTCGCCAGGGACCAGTCACCGGAAAGGTCAGTGTAAGCCAAAGCTAAAGCAGCTCTCCTGGCGACTGGCGACTGGAAGCTGGCGACTCTCCCCTCCCCTCATCCCTCCAGGGTCAGCACCGTGACCTCCGGCTCGCACAGATTCCGAAACGGCACGCCGCTCGTGCCCAGGCCCCGGCTGACGTAGGCGGGCGTGTCAAAAGCGCCGCGCACCCAGCCCATCGCGTACCGCTGCCCGTAGCGGCTGGGCACCACCGGGGCACCGAGGAGCGGGAGGCGAATCTGGCCGCCGTGGGTGTGCCCACACAGGGTCAGCCCGGCGGGGACGGGCAACTGGGGCAGCACGTCGGGGTTATGGCTCAGGAGGAGGGTGGCCCGCCCGTCCGCCCCGGCGAGGGCCGCCTGGGCGTCCACCTCCCCCTGCCACAGGTCGTCCACGCCGCCCACCCACAGGTCGCCTCGCACCGCCCGCCCCTCGTTCACGAGCAGGGTGACGCCCGCGCGGGTGAAGCTGGCCGTCAGGTCGGCCCGGCGCTCGGCCCAGGTGCCCCTGGCGCGGCCCCCCCGGCGCGAGTCGCGGCGACCGAACGAGTCGTAGTCGTGGTTGCCCCACACGCCGAACACGCCCAGCGGGGCGCGGAGTCGGGCGAGTTCGGGAAAGAGGGCGGCGGGCCACTCGCCGGAGGGAAGGTCCAGAAAGTCCCCCCCCAGCAGCACGAGGTCGGGCCGCTCGGCGTTCGCGGCGTCCACCCAGGCCCGGACGCTGCTCGCCCCCACGTACAGCCCGTAGTGCAGGTCGGTCAGGAAGACGGCGCGCAGGGGAGAACGCAGGCCGGGCAGGGTGGCCCGCACCCGCTCCACGCCGAAGCGGTATGCCTGCGCCGCCCCCATCCCGCCGAGGGCACCCAGCGCCGCTCCGCCCCCCAGCAGGCCGCGCCCCAGGCCCCGCAGCACCCGGCGGCGGGTGACGGGGGTGGGGTCAGAACCACGCATGGGCACCAGGGTAGGGCAGGGCGGGGGAACACATGCCCCCACTTCAGCAGAGACCGCCCCATCCGGCGTCCCCCCAAAGGGGGAGGGGGCAAATGGGGGAGGTGGGCGGCGGCGGTGACGGGTAGACTGACCGCTATGACGTGGGCGGGAGAGGTGCTGGTGGTGGACGTGCTCGACGAGGACGCGGGTCTGGCGGACGTGGAGGACACGCGGGGCCGCACGTACCAGCTTCCGGCGGAGTGGCTGCCGGGGGCGCGCGACGGGGCGGCCTACCGGGTGGCCGTGACGGACGGCGGCGTCCGGTTCACCCCCGACCCGGACGGGGCGCGGCTCCTGCGCGAGCGCAGCAAGCAGACGCTGCTCGACTTCAGCGACGCGCCCGGTGAGTCAGCCGGGGCGGAGGGGGACGGGGAACGCGCGTGACCAGACCCGTCGTGGTCATCCCGGACCTGCACGGGCGCGCGGACCTGCTCGCGGCGGCGGTCGCGCATATGGGCGAGACCCTCGGGCCGGACACGCATTTCCTGAGCCTCGGGGACGCCATCGACCGGGGACGCGGCAGCCTCGATTGCGTGGAGATTTTGCTCGACCTGCACGCGCAGGGGCGCGCGACGCTGCTGATGGGCAACCACGAGCGCATGGCGTGGGAGGGGCTGAAGTGGTTCCGGCGCTTCACGGAGACGGGCGATCCCGCCGACTACCGCCGCGCGCTGGAGGGCTACCGCTGGTGGATGGGCAACGGCGGCGAGAGCGTGCGCCGCGAGCTGGGCGGCCTGACGCTGGAACGCTTCCCGGCCAACCTCGCGGAGTTCCTGGACGAACTGCGCCGGGTGGTGTACGTCACCCCGGAGGGCGAGATCGTGGACCGCCCACCGCCCGGCCCGAGCGTCCTCGTCGCGCACGCCTGCCCGCCCGTCGCGCACCCCCAGTACCCCAACCCCGAGTCGGCGGCGCTGTGGCTGCGGCCCTTCGACGGCCCGTTCCCGCTGCCCCCCGGCGTCACGTACAGCGTCCACGGCCACACGCCCGTCCAGTCGCCGCTGCGGCTCGGGCGGCACCTCTACCTCGACCTGGGGGCCTACGAGACGGGCCGCCTCGCCGTCCTGACCGTCAACGTCCTCTCGCCGCCGCCCGTCACCATCCTGTATGGTCCGGGGCATCCCGACGCCGCGCGGCGGTATGCGGCCTTCGGGGAGACCCTGCCCACCCGGCCTGTACCGCTGCCCACCGCACGGTAGGGGCGGGAGGGATGGGTCGCCAGTCGCCCCGTTCCGTCCTTGAGGTCACGCCGCCCGGCCCCGTGTGGCTGGTCCCTTCGCTGCCGGGTGGAGAGGCCGCCCCGGCCACCGCCGTGAGAGGTTCGTTCCGGGAGTCCCTCTTGCGGGGGAGGCCGGGACTTGCGAAGCTCTGCGGGCAGCCCCACGGGGCCGCAGGTGCAGGAGGGGAGACCGTGGGCACCACCCATGACGGTCTCCGCGTTCCCGATTCGGAGAAGATCCGCCCCGACCACCCACGCGCCCAGTCCCGCCCCGTCCCGTCCCCCGGAGGAACCGACCCATGACGAAACGCAGTCCCACCGCCGAGCGGCTGGAGGACGTGTGGCCCGCGCTGAGGGCGGGCGACCCCGAGGCCGTGCATACCGCGCGCAAACTCACCCGGCGTGCCCAGGCCGAGTTGCGGGTGGCGGGTGCGCGGGGCCGGGTGCGGCGGGCGTGGCGGGACCTGCGCCGCGCCGCCGCGCCGCTTCGCGATCACGATGTGGCGGGCGGGCACCTGCGCGCGGCCCTCGCGGATCTCGGTGCCCCCGAGACCCTGCTGACGCGCTTTGGCGAGGAGTGGGCGGCGCGGCGGACGGCCCTGCTCGCGGGCACCCGCTGGCCGGAGCCGCCCCCCGCCTACGACCTCAAGGGTGGCTGGAAGGTCCGCGCCCGCAAGCTCGCCGCCGAGGACGCGGACGACCTGCTCGCGGAGGGCGAGGCCGCGCTCGCCTCGGCGGACACGGAGATGTGGCACGCCTGGCGCAAGAACCTCAAGCGCCACCGCTACACCCTCGGGCTGCTCGGCGACGTGCCGACCCCCCTCACCGACGTGCTCGACGCGCTGGGCCGTCTTCAGGACACCGAAGTCACCACCGCCCTGCTCCGGGACGACGAGGGCCTGCGCGCCCTGCTCGGCGGGTACCGCGACCTCCTGCTCGTCCACGAGGCGGCGGCGGGTCAGGCGGCCCGCGCGTGGGTGCGCGCCCTCTTCCCGGCGTTCGCGCGGACCCTCGGGGAGACGCCACCCGAGAAGAGTGCGTAGGAGGGTCAGCCCCCTCCGGGTGCGGGAAAGCCGAGTCCACCTTCGCCCCTGTGGCGGCACATCCCCGCCCATATGAAGGGATTGCCGGTGAAGGGGCACGGTTGGCGAACGGGCCGTCCCCTACTGCAAGCCCGTCGGGCGGACAATCTCCAGGCCGAGCCTCTGGTTGACGCTCAATCCCGTTGCGTCAGCGCGGACGGTGCCTGGGGAGGGGCGTCAGGAGTGGAGGCCGGAGCGCGCGTCCACCACCTCCGACCTCTCAGACCACGTCGCAAAACAAAAAACTCCCTCTGGGAGGGAGTCTGTGCTGGTCGAGGCGGCGAGATTTGAACTCACGACCCCTACCACCCCAAGGTAGTGCGCTACCAGGCTGCGCTACGCCTCGTCGTCCAGCCCCAAGACTATAGACGCCACCGCGCCGGGGGTCAAGGGTGGATGAACAGGGCCACGCCAAAGGGCGTATCCTGCGCCCCGTGAACAACCAGACAGGTGGCCTGAGTTTCGAGGAGAAGCTGCGGAACTACGCGCGGCTGGCGGTGCGGGTGGGTCTCGGCGTGCGGGAGGGCCAGCGGGTGCTGGTGCAGGCCCCGGTGGATACGGCACCGCTCGCCCGCCTCATCGTGCGCGAGGCCTATGCGGCGGGTGCCAGCTTCGCGGACGTGCGCTGGGACGACGACGACGTGCAGCTCGCCCGCTTCTCGCTGGCCCCGGACGGCAGCTTCGAGACGCTGAGCCGCTGGCGCGTGGACGCCGAGATCGAGACGGCGGAAGCGGGCGGGGCCGTCATCGCCATCCGTGCCACGAACCCCAACCTCTACGCGGGCGTGGACCCCTCGCGCGTGACGACCCACCAGCGCGCGCTCGCCACCTACCGCAAGCCCTATACCTCGCGGGTGATGACCAACCGCCTGAACTGGAACCTGATCTCCGCGCCCGTGTCCGAGTGGGCCACGCTGATGTTCCCCGGCGTGCCCGTGGAGGAGGCCGTCACCCGGCAGTGGGACGCCATCTTCGCCGCCACCCGCGCCGATCAGCCCGACCCAGTGGCGGCGTGGGAGTCGCACCTCGCCGACCTGAAGCGCCGCCGCGAGACGCTGACGGCCAGGCAGTACGCATCCCTGCACTTCCGGGGGGGCGAGACCGACCTCACCGTGGGTCTCGCGGACGACCACATCTGGGGCGGCGGCGCGGCGGACACGCCGGAGGGCATCACCTTCACGGCGAACATCCCCACCGAGGAGGTCTGGACCGCCCCGCACCGCGAGCGGGTGGACGGCGTGGTCGTGAGCACCAAGCCGCTGTCGTACAACGGCGTCCTGATCGACGGCATCCGCATTCGCTTCGAGGGTGGGCGCGTCGTGGAGGCGACCGCGCGGCAGGGCGGGGAAACCCTGCGGCAGATGATCGACACCGACGAGGGCAGCCACCGCCTCGGCGAGGTCGCCCTCGTGCCGCACTCCAGCCCCATCAGCCGCTCGGGCCTGTTCTTCTTCAACACGCTGTACGACGAGAACGCCGCCTCCCACATCGCCATCGGCAACGCCTACCGCTTCAACGTGCGCGGCGGGGTGGAGATGACGACCGAGGAGTTTAACGCGAGGGGCGGCAACGATTCGCTGACCCACGTGGACTGGATGATCGGCTCCGGGGAGATGGATGTGGACGGCGTGACGAAAGCGGGCGAGCGCGAGGCGGTGATGCGGGGGGGCGAGTTCGTTCTTTAGGGGAGAGGCGTCAGGGGTGAGGAGTTAGGCAAAGAGGGGCCTGCGACGTAAGTTGAGACGCAGGCCCTCCTAACGACTAACCCCTCCCCCCTCCTATCCCTGCTGTGCCGCCAGCGCCGCCCCGATGACCCCCGCGTCCGGCCCCAGTTGGGCGCGGCGGAGGGTGACGGGAGCGAAGCCCGCCGCGTACTCGTCGGCGGCGGCCTGCACGCCCTGAAAGAAGGGGTCGCCCACGCTGGCGACGCCCCCACCGATCACGAAGACCTCGGGGTCGAGGACCTTTTGGAGGTCGGCGAGGGCGATGCCGATGGCCCGCATCGCCTGGTTCACGACGCGGCGGGCGGCGGGGTGGCCCCCGGCGGCGAGCGCGAACGCCTCGGCGGTGGAGACCTCGCGGTTGAGGGCGTAGCTGGCGTCGCGGGCGATGGCGGTGCCGCTGGCGACGGCCTCCAACGCCCCGTCGAGGCCCGCGCCGCTCACCGGGCCGCCGGGCATGACGGTGATGTGGCCGATCTCCCCGGCGATGCCGTGCCGCCCGCGCCAGAGACGCCCCCCCAGCACGATCCCAGCGCCGATGCCCGTGCTCACCGTCACGTACACGCTGCTCTCGGTGCCGCGCGCCGCGCCCAGGTACGCCTCGGCGAGCGCGGCGGCCTTCGCGTCGTTCTCCAGCACCACCCGCTGCGCGAGGCGGTCGCGCAGGCCGTCCACGAGCGGCACGTCGAGAAAGCCGTAGATGTTGGGGGCGAACTTCACCCGCGTGCGGTCGGTGTTCAGCGGGCCGGGCACCCCCACGCCGACGAGGGTGGCGTCCGGGTGCTGGGCCTGCAACTGACGAACCTGTGCGGCCACCGCGTCGAGGACGGCCTCCCAGCCCGTCTCGGGGGTGGGCTGGACGTGCCGGTCGAGCAGTTCCCCGCCCCGGAGGACGCCCGTGGCGATCTTGGTGCCGCCCACGTCCACGCCGATGCTGACTTGATTCACGCTCTTCACCTCTCGGGGTCTGAAATAGGGCGGCCAAATGTGCGGCCCGCACTCTACCCCGTGCCCGCTGCCCCCGTGCCTACTCTTCTACTTCCGGTGAAGACGGGTCCTCCCCCAGCAGGGCCAGCGCCTCGGCGAGTTGCACCTCGGGCACGTACAGGCCCACGTCGCCCTGATAGCCGCCCGTCTCGATCTCGATGACCGGGCTGCCCATCGCCCACTGAAAGGGGGTCCGCACGACACTCACCACGCCCCCATCCGATAAGGTGCGCCGCCAGCCCTCCGCGAGCAGGCGGGGCAGGGTGTCCAGCCGCACCCACAGGTCGCCCTGGTACATCACCCGGTCCTCGAAGCGGGCCGGGCCGCTCATCGCGCCACGCCCCCCAGAACGAGCAGAGGAGCGAGGGCCAGCCGCACCCGCTCGGGCAGGGGTTCCGGGCGGTGCCCCGCGTCCACGCGCACCTGCACCGTCCGGGCGTAGGCGCAGGCCTCCCCATCTGCCGTCAGCCGCGAGACGACCGTCCAACTCGTGCGGCCCACGCGCTCCACGAGGTTCTCCACGACGACCTGCTGGCCCCAGCGCACCTCGCGGCGGTAGTCGAGTTCGAGGCGGGCGATCACCGAATGGTCGTCCTCCTCGCGCACGCCGAGGTCGCGCATCAGGATCACGCGCGACGTTTCGAGGTACTGCACGTACACGGCGTTGTTGAGGTGGCCCATCGCGTCGATGTCGCCGTACCGCATCTGAATCCCGGCCCGGTGCGCCCGGCCCCAGTCCAGCGCCGCGAGGGAGGGGTCATGGCCGCTGCTCATGGGGGTATTAGAACAGAAGCGGTCAGCTTTCAGCTCTCAGCCGTCAGCCGGGAGAGGCGATGTTCTCAGACGAATCTGGGGTAGTGGGGCGGGAGAGAGACGAAGAACGTCCTTGCTGACGGCTGACCGCTGACGGCTCCCGGCGCTATCCTCTGCCCCATGACCGCCCCCGACCCGCCGCCTCCCAATGCCACCCGTGGCCTGCGGGCGCAGTGGCGGCAGGTGCGGCGGCTGCCCTTCACCCTGATGATCACCTGCCTGCTCGCCGGACTCGGCATCGTGCAACTGACCTTCCAGCTCGGCAACCTCGCCTACCGGACCGTGACGTGGACGGGCGAGACGCGCGACTCCGAGGCGCGCATCCGGGCGCTGGAGCGCGACGTGCGCGTGCTGCGCGAGGCCGCCGCCGCCGCGCAGGACCCTTCTTACCTCGAACAGCTCGCCCGCTGTCAGGGCTTCGTCGGGGTGGAGGAGGAGGTCATCGTCGCCGTCGGTGCCCCGGAGACGCCGGGAGAGAACTGCGCGGTGCGGCGGTTGCCGTAGCGTTGCCGGGGTCGCCAGTCGCCAGCAAAGGCCGGAGGGCGGGCAGAAGCGGACGACTGAACCACGGCGAGGAGCTTCGGCCAGGGCTGCCCCCAGCTCCTCGACCCCAGACTCCTCGACCCCTCGACCTCTCCCCCCACCCGGAACGCTATCCTGCCTCCCATGTCACTCGTCGTTCTGGTCACGATTCCCCCCGAACGCGCGCACGAGCTGGCGCGAATCCTCGTCGCCGAGCGGCTGGCGGGATGCGTGAACGTGGTGGGCGGGCTGCACAGCGTCTACCGCTGGGACGGTGACGTTGCCGAGGACCCCGAATCCCTGCTGATCATCAAGACGACGGGCGAACGCTACCCCGAGCTGGAGGCGCGCGTGCGTTCCGTGCATCCCTACGAGGTGCCCGAGATCATCGCCCTGCCCTTCGACCGCGCCCTGCCGGAGTTCCAGAGCTGGCTCCTCGCCAGCACGTCGCTGAGCGGCACCTAGCCCACCGCCGGACCTGCCCTCTGTCCGGGAAGGGTGACTGTCTTGACATTTAGAGAGATTTAACAAAGCGGGGGAGGACCGGGGCACGTACACTGGTGTATGGCCGGACACAGGCAGGAGGGACGGCGGGGCCACGCGCTGAAGCAGTCTTCCGCCGGAGAGCCGCTGGAGGTGCTCGCCCTGCTCCAGGGGAGCGACCCCACCCTGATCCTCGAACGGGGGGAGGCCGGGAAGGGGACGGGCTGGCCGGGGCACGGGTGGCGCGTGGCCTTCGCCAACCTCGCCTTCGCGCGGCTGGTGGGCGGCACGCCGGAAGACATGCGGGGCGCGACGCTGGACGAGTTGTTCGCGGGGGCGGGCGAGAACCTGCGCGCCGTGGTGCCGAACGCGCTGGAGCTGGCCGAGCGGGGGCAGCCCTTCCGGGTGGACCTGCCGCTGCGGGTGGAGGATGTCCGCTGGATGGAGGCGCAGGTCACGCCGCTGCGGCTGGACGCCTCCGGCCTCGACAGCCCCGTCACGCACTGGCTGGCCGTGCTGCGGGACGTGACCGCGCAGCGTCAGGCCCTCGTGCTCGCCACCGGGCACACGCGGGCGATGCACCTCGCCGCGCGGGACGCGCCCCTGCCCGAGATCGTGGGTGCCTTGATCGCCACGCTCGACGAGCGCCTGTCCGGGAGCGCCGCCTGCGCCTCGCTCCTCGACGGGGAGGACCTGTTCCTCGTCGGCCCGCTGCGGCTGCCCCCGTCCGGCGTGGAGACCCGCCTGCCCGCGCGGGACGCCCGCGCCTTCTCGTGCGGAGGGGCCGTCTACGCGGGTCACCCTGTCCTCGCCCTCACGCCGGACGGCTTCCCGGACGCGCTGCGGGGGGACCTGCTGCGGGAGGGCTACCGCCGCGCCTACAGCGTGCCGATCCACGAGGCGGGCGGGCCGGTGCTCGGCGCGATGACCCTCTACGGTCGCCGGGCGGCCCCGCCCCACCCGGCGGAGACGGCGCTGCTCGCCCAGTTCGCCGACCTCGCCGCGCTCCTGATCGGGCGGCGGCAGGCGCTGCGGCACCTCGAACAGCTCGCCTTCCACGACACGCTCACCGGGCTGGCGAACCGGGCACACTTCATGCGGGTGCTGGAGGGGGCCTGCGCCGATCTCGACGGGTCGGCCCCCGGACGCGGCGAGAACGGACGCGGCGGGAGGAGGGGGGCCGGGACCTTCGCGGTGGGCATCCTCGATCTCAACGGCTTCAAGCTCGTCAACGACGCGCACGGGCACGCCGCCGGGGACGGGCTGCTCACCACGCTGGCGACCCGCCTCACGGCCTCGCTGCCGGGGGACGTGCTCGTGGCACGCATGGGCGGCGACGAGTTTGCCCTGCTGGTGCCGGGGGCCACCGCCCGTCGCCTCCAGTCCGTGAGAGGGACGCTCGGCAACCTGCTGGCCTCCCCGGTCACGGTGGGCGACGCGACCGTCCGCCTGTCCGGGAGCCTGGGCTGGAGCCTCGCCCCGCACGAGGCCCGGACGCCCGACGCCCTGCTGCGACAGGCCGACCGCGCCATGTACGAGGTCAAACGCGTGGCCCGCTCCTCCCGCGCCCACCTGCCGCCGGACGGCGAGGTCTTCCAGCCCCCGCTCTGAAATTGGGCTTGGAGGGGCACCGACTCACAGGGCACCCGCCGCCCACCCAGCAGAGAAAGTAAAAAACCCCGCGCGGGGCGGGGCTTTGTCTTGGCGGGCCCTGTAGGACTTGAACCCACGACCTACGGTTTTGGAGACCGCCGCTCTACCAACTGAGCTAAGGACCCGGACGCGACGTGCTGCGGGGTGGTCCCGCCACGAGCTTCGGCAGGATAGCAAAGCCCCCGGAGACGCGCAAGCCGGGAAAAGGCCTACGCTGAACGGTCAGATCACTCCGCCCCCCAGCATCAGCCGCAGGGCACCGAGCACCGCCACGACCGCGCTGAGGGTGACGGCCCCCCGGTCGCGGGCGAGCGCCCCGAAGATCAGGCCGAGGACGGCGGGCGGCAGCACGAACAGCCAGTTGAGCCACCCGAAGAAGGGCAGTAGCCCCAGCAGCAGCCCAAGCGCGGCGAGAACGCCGAAAATCAGGGACAGGGTTCGCATATCCCGGACTACGGGGAAAGTGGACACGAGGTTGCATCCATCCGGTGAGGAGAGGGATAGGCTGCGCCCCGTGTCTGTCCCCCCCGATTCCCCCTCCCCCCTCCCCGACGGGGCGCAAAACCGCGCGCCGCTCGTGCTGGCCGTGCTGGAGACGCTGTACCCAGACGCCCGCACCGAACTCGTCTTCCGCTCCCCCTTCGAACTGCTCGTCGCCACGGTCCTGAGCGCGCAGGCGACCGATGTCAGCGTGAACGCCGCCACGCCCGCCCTGTTCGCCCGCTACCCGGACGCCCACGCCATGAGTACGGCCACGCCGGAGGACATCGAGCCGCTGATCCGCGCCATCGGGCTGTACCGGGGCAAGGCGCGGAGTCTCGCGGCCCTCGCCCGCCTGCTCGTGGAGCGGCACGGGGGCGAGGTGCCGAACGATTTCGCCGCCGTGGTCGCCCTGCCCGGCGCGGGCCGCAAGACGGCCAACGTCGTCCTGAGCAACGCCTACGGCTACCCCGCCATCGCCGTGGACACCCACGTGGGCCGCCTCGCCCGCCGCCTGGGCCTGAGTGTCCAGACGAATCCCGACCGGGTGGAGGCCGACCTGGGCCGCCTCTTCCCCGAGGGGCGCTGGGTCTTCCTCCACCACGCGCTGATCTTTCACGGTCGCCGCGTGTGCGTGGCCCGCAGACCGAGGTGCCCGGCGTGCGAGATGGTGGGCTTCTGCCCGCGTGTGGGGGTGGAGGCGTGAGGGGGACGCGCCGGAAGCAGATGGCGAAGGCGGAAGGTCGAAGGCAGAAGGCTGGGAGCGGGCGGCGCTGTGTCCTTTGCCTTCCGCCCTCTGCCATTTGCCCTCTGCTTCCCCACCGGGGGCACCCGTGAAGTGGCGTTTCTCCCGCCAGGTCTGGCTCTACCTCGCCTCGGCGTTCACGTTCGGGCTGTCGCAGGCGTTCGCGGCGCTCTTTCTCAACTTCTACCTGCGGGCGCTGGGGCTGGGGGCGGAGTGGCAGGGGGTGGTGAATGCCCTCCCGGCGCTGACGCTGGCGGCCCTGAGCCTGCCCGCCGTGGCCCTCGCGCGGCGGCTCTCCAACGCCCACACCCTCAAGGTGGGGAGTGTGCTCAGCCTCGTCGGGGCGCTGATCCTCGCGCTGGCGGACGGGCCGGGGGCGGCCATCGCGGGGGCGCTCGTGCAGGGGGCGGGGGCGGCGCTGATTTCGGTGTGCGCCTCGCCCTTCATGGCGAACAACAGCGACGAGTCCACCCGCGTCACCCTGTTCAGCGTGCAGAGCGCCCTGATGACCGGTGCGGGCTTCCTGGGCAACCTGCTCGGCGGGCGGGTGCCGGGAGCGTACGCGGCGGCGACGGGCACACCCGCCGACGGGCTGGACGCCCTGCGCGCGGCCCTGCTGGTGGCGGCGGGCTTTCAACTCCTGGGGCTGCTCCCCGTCCTCTTCCTGCGTCCCAGCGGCAACCCACGTTCCGAGGGCCGCTCCTTCGCCGTGCGCGACAAGCTGACCATGATCCGGCTCGTCGCCCCGAACGTCCTCGTCGGGCTGGGGGCGGGGGCGACCATCCCCTTCCTGAACGTGTTCATCGAGGGCAAATTCCGGGTGGACTATGCCGGGCTGGGCACCCTCTTCGCCTGGACGAGCCTCGCCACCGCCGCCACCGCGCTGCTCCAGCCCCTGCTCGTGCGGCGGCTGGGCCAGCTCACCGCCGTCCTCGTGGTGCAGGCGGCGAGCCTCCCCTTCCTCGCCGTGCTGGGCTTCGCGCCGCAGCTCTGGATGGTCAGCGTGGCCTTATTTACACGCGGGGCGCTGATGAACGCGGCGGGGCCGGTCTACGGGGCCTACGCCATGTCCGCCCTCCCCGAGGAGGACCGCCCGATGTACTCCGCCGTCAACATCATCGCCTGGGACGCGGGCTGGGCCGCCAGCAGCCTCCTGTCCGGGGTGGTGCGCGGGGCGCTGCCCTTCGACCTCGCCTTTCGGGTGCTGTTCGGCTGGACCCTGCTGATGTACGCGGGGAGCGTGGTGCTGCTCTACCTCGGCCTGTACCGCCCGGCGCGGCGCAGCGGCCACCCGGCGGCGCGGCGGGCGGGGGAGGGGGCGTCGTAGAGCGGTCAGCCGTCAGCGGTCAGCGGTCAGCAGGGGTGAGGGGGGAAAGCAACAGGCCAGAGGGTGCGGCGTCCCCTCCCACGCTTCAAAAACCTCTGCCCGGTCGCCCTCTGACCTCTGCTTTCTGCCCTCCCCGGCCTCTGCCCCCGTCAGCCGGGGGTAAACTGTCCCCGATGAGTGACACCGGACCCTTTCAGCGCCTGTACCGCGTGCAGCAGCTCGACCTGGACCTCGACCGGCTGCGGGCGGAGGAGGGCAACGTCCCTGACGCCCTGCGGGACGCCCGCGCCGGGCAGGAGCGGCTGAACAACGAGCTGGAGGACATCGAGATCGCCCTGGAGGGCGTGGAGAAAAGCATCCGGCAACTGGAGCAGGACCTCGCCGGAACCCGCGATCAGGCCCAGCGCGCCCGCGAGGAGCAGGACAAGAACGCCTTCGACGCCCGCACCCAGTCCCAGTACGGCAGCCGCATCCAGATGCTCGGCGAGCGGGCCGAGGAGATGGAGGAGGACCTCTCGCCCCTGCGCGAGCGTCAGCGCGACCTCAGCGCGAAGGCGGCGGACCTGCGCGCCGAACACCGTGCCCTGCGCCCCACCCTCACCGACCTGGAGGCCCAGGACGAGGCCCGCGTGCAGGCGTTGCGCGACCAGGGGGCCGGGATGCGCGACGAGCGCGCCGCGCTGGTGGCGAACCTCGATTCCCGCACCGTCAAGGAGTACGACCTGATCCGCCGGGCCAAGAAGGGTGTCGGCATCGCCGAGATTCAGGGCGGGCGCTGCACCGGCTGCAACGTCAACCTGCCCGTGAACGTGCAGCAGCGCGCCGTGCAGGGCAAGATGCCCCCCGTGAAATGCCCGTCGTGTGGGCGGTTTTTGATCCGGCTGAACTGAAAGAGGAGGGGTCAGGGGTGAGTGAAAAAACCTGAAACCTTTGGGGGAGGTGGAGTGTCCGCACCGCGCGGTTCCGCCTCCCTCTCGCTGCATCTAGTACACCAAAGCCGCGCCGCGTACAAGAGGTTGTACCCCTCGGCGGGTGGTGGTACAGTCAGCCATCTCTGAACGGCCCCTGGATTGGGCCGCACCGTCCGCCCCGCACCGCCCCTTTCTCAGGGGAGGTGAGGTTCTGTGTCGTCCCGCCCCACCGAGGAGTCCCCCCATGACCACCACGCCCGACCGCACCCTGAGCAACTTCGACGAGAACGCCCACCATATCGCGGGGCGGCAGTACCTCCAGGTGGGGGACGGCGACCTGGGCGGGATGTTCCGCCGCATCGCCGACTGGGTGGCGGGGGCGGAGGCACCGGAAGTGCGGCTGGCGTGGGCGCGGAAGTACTACGACCTGATGGCGGAAAAGCGGTTCTGCCCCGGCGGGCGCGTGCTGGCGGGGGCGGGAACGCGGCACGGGAACGTCTTGAACTGTTTCGTGCAGGGGAGTACAGATCACAATCCCGAGAGCTTCGACGGCATCATGGAGGTCGCCCGCAAGCTCGCCCTCGTGACGAAGGTGGGCGGCGGCAACGGCGTCAATCTCGACGTGTACACGCCCCGCGCCGCCTCCAGCCGTCCCGACGCGGGCGTGCGCGGGTGGGTCTATATGAGCGCGACTCACCCCGACGTGACCGACTTCACCCTGGGAATGATGCGTCCCCCCACCCAGCCCGACGGGGAGAAGCAGCCCGTCTCGGTCCGCAACTGGACGCGGGTGGTCTACGGGCAGGCCATCCCCGCCGACCTCGTGGCGAGCGCCCGGCAGAACGGCGTGCAGATCGTCCGCGCGCTGCCCGAGGGGGTGCTTGCCGTCGCCGACGACATGGGCGGCATCATCGACGCGGCCCGCGCGGTCGCCGAGAGCGCGGGCGTGGGCGTCGAGCCGCGCATCGACCTCTCCGAGATGCGGCCCGAGGGCGCGCCTATCCAGGGGTCGGGCGGCACGTCTTCCGGCCCGGTCTCCTTCCTGATGGAGATTTTCGACAACTTCCTGGAATGGGCCAACCGGGGAGGGGAGAAGAGCGGGCCGATCAACACGCTGCGGTTCGTGTATGCGCCGGTGCTGCGGGTGGTGAGGCAGGGCGGCTGCCTGCACCCCGATACCCTCGTCCACACCAGCCGGGGCACCCTGCGCCTGCGCGAACTCGTGGACGCCCGGAGCTTCGGGCACCAGGGGCACGCGCTGGAGGTCGCCACCGACGAGGGCTGGCGGCACAGCCCGGAGGGGTTCAACAACGGCCTGGCCGACACCCTGCGGGTTGCGCTCGACAATGGCCTGACCCTCCAGGGCACCCCTAACCACAAGCTCAAGGTGCTGCGCGAGGGCGGCGAGCGCGAGTGGGTGCGCTTCGACGAACTCCAGCCCGGCGACTGGACCATCCAGGTTCTCGACGAGCATACCGGCACACCCGCGCTGCTCGAACCGGTGCCGGAGCTGCATTTCAACGCCAAGCGCATCCGCACCCCCGAGACGCTGACCGAAGACCTCGCCTTCTGGCTCGGCTATCTGTGGGGCGACGGCTTCGTGAGCGGCAATCGCGTGGGCTTCGCCGTCACGCACGGCTCGCCCATGATGGAGGAGACGCCGCGCCTCTTCCGCGACCTCTTCGGACTGGAATTGCGCCAGGAGCAGAAGGAGAACGACCGAAGCGTGGTTTTCGTGACCCGCTCGGCGGCGCTGGTGGCGTGGCTTGCGCGCAACGGCCTGCTCAAGGGCAAGGCCCTGACGCTGGAGGTGCCGCGCCCCGTCCGGCAGGCACCTCGCCCCGTCCTCGGCGCGTTCCTGCGGGGCCTGTTCGAGGCCGACGGCACGCTGCTGCACGGCTACCCGCAACTCTCGACCGCCTCGCGCCAACTTGCCGAGGATGTGGTGGTGCTGCTGGGTGGACTGGGTATCCCGGCCAAATTGACCCGGTACGAGGCTCTGCCGAACCGTTACTCACAGCGTGAGCACTACCGCCTGAATGTCGTGAGCGGCAGGGGCCTGGAGCGGTACGTCGAGCGCGTGGGCTGGCTGCCCGGCTCCCGCTTCGGGGCGCTGGGGAACTTCCAACCGGACGCGGCCCGTGAGTCGGCATGGCCCCTGCCGCACGCCGCCGGTCTGCTGGGTGACATTCACGCCAGCCTCCCCGCCGGGGGCAAGGGCAGCCCCTCGGCCCTCACGGGGACGCGCAAGACGCTCTCGAGGTACATCCGGGGCGAGCGTGGCCTGACCGCCAGTGGCTATACGGCCCTCGCGCAGAACCCGCAGATTGCCAACGCTCTCCCCGCCTTCGACCACGACGAGTATTACGTCCGCGTTCAGAGCGTGACGCCGGGCGAACGTATCCTGACCCTCGACCTCTCGGTGGAGGAGAACCACACGTACCTGGCGAACGGGATGGTCAGCCACAACACCCGACGCGGCGCTGGCATGGCGACCATCTCCATCGAACACCCCGATGTCCTCGACTTCCTGACGGCCAAGGACCTCGACCGCGAGGCCGCCGAGGGCGACATCTCCACCTTCAACATCTCCATCCTCGTCACCGAGCGGTTCTGGCAGACGCTGGAGCGCGACGGGCTGTGGCATGTGGACGTGCAGGAGGTGCCCGGCAAGTACTCCCTGGAGCCGCAGGCGGGCATGTACGACGGTCGCCTCCCCGCCCTCCCCGAGCGGGCCGAGGACGGGGCGCGCGGCGTGCCGCTGTACCGCACCGCGCCGCAGGGCCGCTTCGACCCCACCGATGGGCGGCCCGGCCTCCCCGCGAAGTGGCTGTGGGACCAGATCGCGCAGCACGCCTGGGCGACGGGCGAGCCGGGGCTGATCTTCGTGGACCGGGTGAACGAGTTCTCGGCGCTCAAGGGGCTGGGGAAGCGGTATGAGATTCGGTCGACGAATCCGTGCGGTGAAATTCCGTTGACAGTAGGCGAACCCTGCGACCTCGGTGCCATCAACCTCGCCGCCTACGTGAGGGGCAGCTCCTTCGACTTCCCGACCTTCCGCGCCGACGTGCGGACCTGCGTGCGCTTCCTCGACGACGTGCTGGACGTGAACGTCTTCGCGCTGGAGGACAACCGGGTGGCGAGTCAGGACCTGCGCCGCCTCGGGCTGGGGGTGATGGGCCTTGCCGACGCCCTGATCAAGCTCGGCCTGCGCTACGACTCGGAGGCGGGACGGCAGGCGATCTACGAGATCATGAGCGCATTGAGGGAAGAGGCGGTGGCCGAGAGCGAGCGGCTGGGTCAGGAGCGGGGGGTGTATCCCGTCTACGAGCGGAACGTGGGGAAGATGCCGCATGAGCCACGCCGCAACGTCGCCGTCCTGACCGTGGCACCGACGGGCACGACCTCCATGCTGATGGGCGTCTCCAGCGGCATCGAACCCGTCTTCAGCCCCTTCATCTGGCGCAAGATCGGCTCGGAGTACCGGGCACTCCTCGCTCCCCTCTTCGTGGAGCTGCTCAACCAGTATCCCGCCCCCGCCGGATTGGAGAAGGATGGAGGCTGGGACTGGGACAAGGTGACGGAGGCCGTCTCCGAGAACCACGGTTCGGTCGTGGGCCTCGCCTTCATCCCCGAGGCGCTGCAACAGGTCTTCGTGTGCGCCCACGACATCAAGCCCGTAGACCACGTGCGGATGCAGGGCACGGTGCAGCGGGCCTTCGACGACGGCGGGCAGCACGCGGCCAACAGCCTCTCGAAGACGATCAACCTCCCCAACTCCGCCACCGTTCAGGACGTGCAGGACGCCTACGGTGAGGCGTACCGGACGGGCTGCAAGGGCATCACCGTGTACCGCGACGGCTCGCGCCAGTTCCAGGTCCTCTCCACCAGCAAGAAGAAGGAGAAGGGGGCCGAGGAGACCCCCGCCGAAGCTGTCGCCGAGGTCATGGGCGAGAAGACGGAGGACGTGCTGACCCAGCCCGAAGCTCCCGCCATACCCGCCGCCCCTGCTCCCACCCCCAAGCCCACACCCCACACCCCACACCCTACACCTCCCATCTACGAGCGCCCCACCCGCCTCCAGGGCATCACCGACATGGTGAAACTCACCGACCCGACGAGCGGGCACCGCCGTTCCTTCCTCGTCACGGTCAATCACCTCGGCGGCAAGCCCATCGAGGTCATGGTCATCAGCGGGCGCGCGGGCGACGAGGCGAACGCCGACTCCGAGGCGCTGGGCCGCGTCGTCTCCATCGCCCTCCAGCACGGCGTTCCTGCCCAGGCCCTCGTCAAGACCCTGCGCGGCATCAACGGCGGGCTGTACGGCAGCTACAACGGGCGTCTCGTCGGGTCGAAGGCCGACCTGATCGCCGTCGCGCTCGAAACCTTCCAGAAGGACATGGACGCAGCAAGCCTGCCGCCCCTTGCCGGGGCCAGCGTGGACGCGCCCGCCCTCGCCCCCGCCGCGCCGGGTGGTGTGAGCGTGGACGGCATGAGCCGCGAACGCTGCCCGGTGTGCGAGGAACGCGCCGTGATTCGGGAGGAAGGCTGCCTGAAGTGCCAGGCGTGCGGGTACAGCAAGTGCGGGTGAGGAGTCACGCTATTGTAAGTAAAGACGCCCGTCCTCAACGCGGCTCGAACAAGAAACCCTTCCAATTCAACATTAACATGAGAGGTAAATTCCATGTTGATTTTGACATAGATGGTATCAAGGGAGTTTTTAAGGTCAGTGGACGGCTTCATTGGAACGCCTTTTGCATTTTAAGCGCGTTCATTAAAAGAGAGCTAGAGAAGAATAAAACTAGTTCGCTTATCATAGATTTGATCCGTCTCGATGGCGCTGATCAAGATGGAGTTTTACCATTAATAGCATTGCTTGACAGGTATAGAGAGGCTGGTTTGCCCGTCGTCGTCAGAATGCCTAGAGCGCATGAACTTCGGGCTATATTCAATAATCACAATTGGAGTCATTATTTAGATAAATCTCACAAGAAGATTCAAAGGCAAAACACGCGCAGCACAGGAGTATTGGAATTCAACGACTTCTCCAGTCTGAACAATATTATAAACAAAGCAATGCATATAGCTATAAAAGGAGGAACGTTTAAAAATGGTGCACTGCAGAGTTTAGAATGGTCTCTAAATGAGATAACAGATAATGTTGTCAGACACTCGGGCAATAGTCATGGTTGGTTTGAGGTAACTTGGCAAGCAGATGGTAGCATCAAGTTCACTGTTTGTGACAACGGAGTTGGCATACCAGCGACTATGCGCGCAGCCTTTCCTGAACTTTCGGACGATGCAGATGCTATTCATAGGTCTGTAGAGAAGGGGGTTACAAGTAATTCCGAAGGACAGGGGAATGGATTAGCGGGGACTCTAGAAATAACGCATCAATGCGATGGATTGCTTATAATCAATAGTTATAAAGGCCATCTTCATTCTTTAAAAGGCAGAGTTAAATCTGAGCCAGCGTGCGTACCATACATGGGAACGTTCGTCCATTTCTCAATGCCCGACGACGTAGAAATAGATTTAACCAAAGCCATATGGGGATATGAGTCACTCGGATATGCTCAATTAAAATATGACATGAATGAATCAGATGACGTGGTTATACGACTGCGTGAGGAGGAGTCAAATTTTGGCAACAGGCCCACTGGTTTAAGGGTTAGAAACTTGATTCAAAACACCGTGACACAATTTGAAGGGAGGAGAATAGTCATCGATTTTAATGAGGTTGGTTTGATTAGCTCGTCCTTTGCTGATGAGGTTTTCGGTAAATTGGCATTATCGTGGGGCATATTAAATTTTACTAGAATTTTAAAGATAATCAATGCAACCAACTTGGTTGAAAACATAATAAATAAGGCTATTATGCAAAGAATGGCTCAGTCCTTCTCCTCCATGCAGAGTGGAGCCACCCAAATGGAGGGTATTGACTCCCCCGACTTCTGATGGGTTATAGTTGCATAGTAGTACCGCAAGCAGTACCTATATCGTCGCTTAGCGACCTCTCGGGGGCAAGCCGCCCCTATTTTTTTGCCTGGACGCTTTCAGGTTGCCCTTAACAATGATCCTCTCAATCCGCCGGCACACCCCCCACCGTCCCCACCTCATCGGGCGGCGTGACGCGCCGGGGCAGCCGCGCCCACAGCACGAGCAGCGCGGCGGCTCCCAAGCCCGTGAGGGCGAGCAGGCCCACGCGCGGGCCGAGGGGACCCTCCCGACCGATCAGGGTGCTGGCGATCAGGGCACCGGGAGGCCCCATACCCACGAGGACGAAGGAGTAGAGGCTCATCACCCGCCCGCGCAGGTGGTCGGGGATGGTGAGTTGCACGGTGCTGTTGGCGCTGACGAGCAGGGTGAGCATCCCGAAGCCGCACGCGGCGAGCACGGGCGTGGCGAGCATCGGCCCCGGCGTGAAGGCGAGGCCCGCCGTGCTGACGAGGAGCAGCAGCGCCCCGACGCGCAGGTTGCGGGTGGGGTTGGGCTTGCTCGCCTGCCACAGCGCCCCCGCCATCGCCCCCACCCCGAAGGCGGCGCTGAGGGTGCCGAACGCGGCCTCGCGCGCCCCAAACACGACCCGCGCGTAGTACGGGATGATGACGTTGAAGTTGATGACGGTGAGGCTGAGCAGCCCGACGAGCAGCATCACGTTCCGCACCGAGGGCGTGGCGCGCACGTAGCGCAGGCCCTCGCGCACGTCCTCCGCCACGCTGCCGTGTTCGCCCGTCTCGCGCGGCGGGAAGGGCAGCGTGGCGAGGACGAACAGCACGACGAAAAAGGACACCACGTTGAGGTAGAAGGGCAGCGCCAGCCGTGAGATCGCCTCTGGATTGCCCGCCGCCAGCAACGAGACGCCGAGGGCCGCGATCACCCCGAAGAGGGCCTGACCCACCGTGCGCGATACGTTGAAGGACAGGCTGTTGAGCGCCACGGCGTTCGGCACGTCTTCGCGCGGCACGAAGTCCACGACCATGCTCTGCCGGGCGGGCATGTCGAAGGCGGTCGCCGTGCCGCTCACGAAGGCGAGGACCATCACCAGCCCCAGCGAGACGACGCCCAGATGGGTCGCCACCGCGAGGGCCGCCGCCGTGGCGAGCAGCGTGATCTGTGTGGTGAGGAGTACCCGCCGCCGGGGCACCCGGTCGATGACGGCCCCCGCGAACAGCGAGAGCAGCAGGCTGGGCAGGAACTGGGCCACCGTCACGTACCCCAGCGCGGCGCTGCTGCCGCCCGACAGCTCCAGCACGAGGTACTGCTGGGCGGTCGCCTGCATCCACGACCCCACCAGCGAGAGGAGTTGCGAGAACCAGTAGCGGCGGTAGTGGGGGTGACGCAACGCGCTGAACGTCCGCGAGCGCCACGCGGAGGCACGCGCGAGCACCCGCCCAGGATAGGCGCGCGTGAGGGCACCGCGTCCCGCCCAGGGGAACAATGTCGGACGACGAACCGGGAGTCCGCTGAGGCGAAGCGAATAAGCTCTTCCTCACCCCAGCTGGCGACAGGTCACTGACGACCCCGAATCCAAACAACCTGTCCCCAAACGAGAAAAACTCCACACCGACGCCCTCGGAGGGGGTTGGCAGCCCCGGCGCGGGCATGTTACGGTGCCGATGTTTCAATTCCGTTGGGTGGGTTCTCATTCGGGGGCCGCACCTCTTCCCCAGTGTCCCGCCGGACATTGACGGCCCTGTAATTTCGGTTTCCGCGCCCTGTGAGTCCCGTGCATGTCCCTGTCCTCACGTCTTCTTCCCTCGCTGGCCCTGCTCGCCCTTACGCCCTGGGCGGGGGCCGCCGTCACTGGGACACCCACCACCACGCCGCCCACGGTCACGCCGCCCGCCGCCGCTGAAACAGCCTTCACCGTGACTGTGCAGCCGGGCGATACGGCCTTCAGCCTCGCCCGCGCCCACGGGCTGAGCGTGGAGGCGCTGCTCGCCCTCAACGGCCTGAGCGGTCCCGAACTGCGCGCCGGGCAGGTGCTCCGCGTGCGCGAGGTGCCGCCGTACACCGTGGGGCCGGGGGAGACGCTGTATTCCCTCGCCCGCCGCTTCGGGGTGAGCGTGGACGCCCTGCTCGCGGCCAACACCCTGCCCGAAGGAGCGGTCTTGCAGGCAGGGCAGGTGTTACGGGTGCCCCTGCCGGGTCCGGCGTTCGCCCTCCCGGCCCCCGCCCCGGTCGTGGCAAGCCCGGTGGTGGCGAGTCCAGTGGTGCCCGCGCCCATTCTCACTCTGCCGCCCGCCGTCCTCCCGTCGCTCCCGGTGGCGGACGCGTTCCCCCCAGAACCCATCCCCGCTGAACCCACCGTGACAACTCCCCCAGCCGTCGCCCCCCTGCCCGGTGACTGGCGTGGGGCCGCGCTCGCGCTGCTGGGGGTGCCCTACGTGTACGGCGGCAATACGCTCGGCGGCCTCGATTGCAGCGGCCTCGTGCTTCAGGTCTTCACACCGCTCGGGGTCGCCCTGCCGCGCCGCAGCGCCGATCAGGCCCAGGTGGGGGAGGTGGTGCCTACGGAGGCCCTCCAGCCCGGTGATCTCGTCTTCTTCGACATCGAGGGGCGCGGCACGGTGAGTCACGTCGGCATCTACCTCGGCGACGACGAGTTCGTGAACGCCAACTCGTACCGGGGGCAGGTCGTCGTGGACCGCCTGCTCACCGACCGCTACTGGGCACCCCGCTTCGTCGGTGCCCGGCGGGTGCTGCCGCTGACGACCTACGGGGCGGGGCGGTAGGGGACCGTCTCTCGACTACAGGGTTGGGAAAGAAGACGCGTCGCCCGGTGAATTTGGACGGCGCGTTCCTGTCGTTCCTCTCCAGAGCCTTTGACAGAAGAACAGTGTCATGCTGAGCACAGCAAAGCATCTCCTCCCCGAACAGAAGGCCCTTCGCGGCGTTCAGGGTGACAACTCTTCCCTCGTCAAATGCTTGGAAGAGTTGGAAGCGTCCCCACGTCGTGCTGGCGGCTGGAAGCTGACCGCTGGCCGCCCCCTACTCCTCCTCCGGCTCCGTCTCCTCCAGCAGCGCGCGGTACTCACTCATCTGCTCGCCGTCGCCGAGTTCGCGGGCGATCTTCTCGATGGCGAGGCGGACGACCTCGCTCTTGCTGATCAGGCGCTCGGGGCTGGAGAGTTCATACGCCGTGCGGGTGAGCAGCGCGTCCTGCTCCTCGCTGATCACCACCTGCAAGCGTTTGCGTTCCTTCTTGGGCATCCCCTTCTCCCCCCGCTGACGTGCCTTCTGCCGGGCAGCGTAGCACGCAAGGTGAGTGCCCTCAACATCTGCCGCATCGCACTCGCGTGAGTGTCGTCGCCACGGGCACTCATCCGGGGTACATCGTCGGCGTCTCCTGTGAGCGTACGCTTCAGCCTAGACGTTCAGTGAGCATCATGTGTAACATGCACTCGTCGGCCCGGTGCGCCTGCGGTGCCGTCTATCTCCACCCCTCCCGCGCCACGCGCGCGCCCGAAAGGAAAAAGGAACGTCATGCAACTGACCCCGCTGCACATTCAGGGAGGCCGGACCCTCTCCGGCGACGTCGCCATTCAGCCCAGCAAGAACGCGGCGCTGCCGATCATCGTGGCGAGCCTCCTGAGCAGCGAACCCGTCACCCTGCACGGCGTGCCCCGCCTGAGCGACGTGTACACCATCCTCGACCTCGCGCACCATATCGGCACGCGGCACGTCTGGGTCGGCCCCAACAGCCTGATCCTGCACACGCCCGAGATTCTGAATACCGACGCGCCCTACCGCCTCGTGTCCAAGATGCGCGCGAGCTTCATCATCCTGGGGGCCATTCTCGCGCGGACGGGGCAGGCCACCGTGTCCATGCCCGGCGGCTGCGCGTGGGGGCCGCGCCCCGTCGATCAGCACGTCAAGGCGCTGCGGGCGCTGGGGGCCGAGATCAGCGAGGACAACGGCAACTTCGACGCCGTGCGCCGGGGCAGCCTGGGCGGCACCTTCGTCTTCGAGATGCTGACGGTGGGCGGCACCCACAATGCGGTCCTGGCCTCGGTGCTGGGCGACGGCGTGGTGACGCTGGAGAACGCCAGCATCGACACCGACGTGGTGGACCTGATTCACTTCCTGAACAGCCTCGGGGCGCGGATCGAGGGGGCGGGCACGAACACGCTCACCATCCACGGCGTTCCGGCCCTGCGCGGGGGTGAGTACCGGGTTATCCCCGACCGCATCGAGGCGGGCACCTTCATGATCGCCGCCGCCGCCACCCGCAGCCGCCTGACCCTGACGAACGTGCGCCCCGATCACGTCCGCGCCGTGAGCGCCAAGCTCGGCGAGATGGGCGTGGACATTCTGGAGGGCGAGGGCCGCCTGATCGTGGACGCCCGAGGCCGCGAGCTGCGCCCCGTGAACGTCACGACGCAGAGCTTCCCCGGCTTCCCCACCGATGTGCAGCCGCAGATGAGCGCCCTCCTCGCCACCGTGCCCGGCACGAGCGTGGTGCAGGACCCGGTGTATCCCGACCGCCTGACCCACGTCGCCGAGTTGCAGCGCATGGGCGCGAATATCACCGTGGGCGGCTATACGCAAGTGATTCAAGGGGGGCAACTACGCGCCGCCCCCGTCAAGGCCGCCGACCTGCGCGCCGGGGCCGCCCTCTTTATCGCCGCGCTCACCACCGAGGGCGAGACCGTCATCGACGGCGTGCAGTACCTTAACCGGGGCTACGAGCGCCTGGCCGAACGCCTGCGCTCCATCGGCGCGAACGCCTGGCAGCCCCAGCCCATGCTGGCGAACGCGATGGACTGAGCAGGGGAGAGGGACGCGCCCGCCTCCGGGAAGAGGGGTGGGCGCGTTCTTTGTTGGGGAGAACAGAGGTCGACGCCCAGACTGCCGCATTCTCCCCATAGGGCCTGTCTACTGGACGATGACAGGGATTGGTAAGTTCACCTTCTAGGGACGCCATGCCCGCTCACCCCCTCCCAGCCTCCCCCCTCAAGGGGGAGGGGCAAAAGAAACAACCTCATACGTTGTTGTGTCCACCCACGCCGAGTGAGCCTTACACCTCCCCGCCCCAATCCTGCCCATGTTCGGCCCACGCCGCGTCAATCTGTGTCAGCAGTTCGGCGGGCAGCGGTCCCTGCTCCACGATGGCCGCGTTGCGTTCCAGATTCTCCACCCGCGCCGTGCCGACAATCGCGCTGCTCACGCCGGGGGCGAAGGCGGAGAAACGCAGGGCGAAGGCGGTCCAGTCCAACTCGCCGGGGGCGAGGCGCAGCCGTTGCAGCCGCTCCCAGTAGACCTCCGCGTACTGGCCGACCGGGCGCTCGCCGAACTGCCACGCGGCGTTGGCGATGGGGCGCTTGGCGATGACGCCGAGGCCACGTTCCGCCGCATCTGGCAAGACGTGGCGCAGGCTCCACCCATCGGCGACGTTCACGCTCGTCTCCACGCTGCCGAAGCGGCCCGACTCCACGGCCCACGCCAGCGCCTCGTTCTCTCCGCTGTAGGCGGCGACGCGGATCAGACCCGCCTCCCGCGCCCGGTCCAGTTCGGCGAGGAGGTCGTCGCGGCGCAGGGTGTCCAGCGGGCAGGAGTGCAGGTGGAAGATGTCGAGTCGGTCGGTCCGCATCACCCGCAGGGCACGCTCGATGCCGGGGCGAATGCTCTGTGGGGTCCAGTCCTCCACCCCCTCTATGCCGTAGCCGCCCTTCGTGCTGAGAACGAACTCGTCGCGGCGGTGGGCGAGGTGGCGACCGATGCGTTCCTCGCTCAGGCCGTAGCCGCGCGCCGTGTCGATCAGGGTGACGCCGAGGTCGAGGGCGCGGTTCAGGAGCCGCCCTGCCTCCGCCTCCGGCAGCGCCTCCGCTCCCACCTGCCCGGCCCCCAGTCCCAGCACACCGACTTTCAATCCCGTGTTCCCAAACTCCCGCTGTCGCATGGGGCGTACCATACCCGCATGAGCGACCCCGCGCCGACCTTCTGGGAGATGAGCGAGGAGGAATACCTGCGAACCGAGCCGGACAGCCCGATCAAGCGGGAGTTCTTCGGCGGCTACGTGTATCCGTTGCACGGGCCTGTCGTTGGGCAGGCGGGGGCGAGCAGCGGTCACGGCAAATTGACGTTGAGGATCGGCGCGACGCTCCTGTTCCGCTCGGAGGGGACAGGATGCAGCGTCTACACGGCGGACATGCGAGTGAATGCCGTCAACCCCACCGGCAGGCGTGTGTACTACTACCCCGATGTGGTCGTCACCTGCGAGACCATGCCGGACGAGGCGACCGTCTGCCACCAGCCCTGCCTCCTGGTCGAAGTCCTGAGTCCCAGCACGGGACACACCGACCGGACCGACAAACTCTGGGCCTATACGAGCCTCCCCAGCCTCCAGACCTACCTCATCGTGGACGCCTCGAAACGCTTCGTGCGTGTCGTCGGACGCACGGCAGAGGGCTGGCAGGAGACGGAACTGGTGGGCGAGGGTCTCGTTCCTATCCCCTGCCTGAACATGACGCTCACCCTGGACGACATCTACGCGGGCGTGCTGGACCGCTAGCCCTGCGACCCCCCCTCTTATTCGCTGGCCGCTGGAAGCTGGCGGCTGGCCGCCCCCTACGCCAGCTCCGCCCGCGCCTCCCGCTCGCGCCGGAACTGGAGTTCGTACAGGTCGCGGTAGAGGCCGCCCGCCGCGAGCAATTCATGGTGGGTGCCGTCGGCCACCACCTGCCCGCCCTCCATCACGAGGATGCGGTCGGCGTTGCGGATGGTGCTGAGGCGGTGGGCGATCACGAAGGTCGTGCGGCCCCGCATCAGGCGCTCCAGGGCGTCCTGCACCAGCGCCTCGGACTCGTTGTCGAGCGCACTCGTCGCCTCGTCGAGGATGAGGATGCGCGGGTCCTTGAGGAGCGCGCGGGCGATGGCGACGCGCTGGCGCTGCCCCCCGGAGAGCTTGACCCCCCGCTCGCCGACCAGCGTGCCGTACCCCCCCGGAAAGGCGGTAATGAAGTCGTGCGCGTTCGCGGCGCGGGCGGCGGCCTCGACCTCTGTGCCCGTCGCGTCCGGGCGGCCATAGCGGATGTTCTCCTCGATGGAGCCGGAAAAGAGCAGCGTCTCCTGGGGCACCAGCCCCACCTGCGCCCGCAGGTCGCGCGGCGCGTAGTCCCGAACGTCGCGCCCGTCCACCCGCAGCTCACCGCCCGTCACGTCCCAGAAGCGCGGGATGAGGTTCACCAGCGTCGTCTTGCCCGCCCCGCTCGGCCCGACGAGGGCGACGACCTGTCCGGCGGGCACGTCGAAGCTCACGTCGTTCAGCACAGGTGCCTCCCCATAGCGGAACTCCACCCGGTCGAAGGTCACGCGGCCCTGCGCGCGAGTCAGGGGCGCGGGCGACGCCGGGGCGGGGAGGTCGCTGCGTTCGTCCAGCAGTTCGAAGATGCGGCCCGACGCGCCGAGCGCCTCCTGGAACTGGTTGAAGATGCCCGTCAGCGCGGCGACCGTGCCGCCGACCTGAAGCGCGTAGATCAGGAAGGTGACGAGATTGCCCGGCGTCATGGCCCCGTCCATCACCTGCCGCCCGCCGTACCACAGCACGACCGCGAGCGACCCGAAGGTCAGGAAGCTCATCGTGCCGCCCATCAGGGCCTGAAGTTTGGCCCGCCTCAGCGACGCGAGGAAGCTGGCGAGGACGCCGCGCCCGTACCGCTCACCCTCCATCCCCTCCGCCGTGAAGCTCTGCACGACCCGCACCCCGGAAATCGCCTCCTCGGCGCTGGCGTTCGCCCCGGCCACGGCGTCCTGCACCTCGCGGCTGACCCGGCGGATGCGGCGACCGATCAGGATGGCGGTCCCGATCACGACTGGGATCACCGCCAGCGTGAGCAGGCTCAGGCGCGGGCTGGTCGTCAGGAGCAGGATGACGGCCCCCACGAGGCTCACCGTCTGCGCGGCGAGTTGCGCGAGCGCCGTACTCGTCACCGTCTGCACCGTGCCCACGTCGGCGGTGAGTCGGCTCGTCAGGTCGCCCGTCTTGTGGTCGGCGAAGAAGCGCGGCGAGAGGGTCAGCAGGTGCCCGAACAGCGCCCGTCGCAGGTCCGCCACCACGCCCGCCCCCACCCGTGAGAGCAGGTACGACTGCGCCGCCGCAAAGAGGGACGACAGCGCGAAAATCCCCAGCAGCGCGAGGACGGTGCGGTCGAGCGGCCCGGTGTCCGTGCTGCCCACCCGCAGGAAGGAGGCGTCGATCAGCCGTCCGAACAGCAGCGGGAAGATCAGGTTCAGCCCGCTGGAGATCAGCGTCGCCAGCACGCCCACCACGAACAGCCCCCGGTAGGGCCGGGCGTAGGCGAGCAGCCGCGCGAGCTGCCTGGGATCACGTTTCACGCGCGGCGCGTCCGGGTCGCGGGCCGAGGGCATCATGCGGGAGGGACGGGAGAGCATGAGGGTAGGGTACGCCGGAAGGCGGGGGAGAATGGTCCGGGAGGCGTCCTTTTGCCGTGTTCAAACGAGGAGACTGGACCGGATGAACCTGTACTGTTGAGTCGGGTAGCCAAGAAGGACTTGCCCCGTGCAAGCCGGACATCAAGTTGGGCCATTCCAGCCGCTCTCAAGAGGCCGTATGGTCGTCGAATACATCCGCTACCGCATTCCGCCCGAGCAGGCCGAGGCCTTCGCCGACGCCTACCGCCGCGCCGCCGTCCTGCTGGAGGCCGACCTACATTGCCTGAAGTTCGAGATGTCGCAGGGGGTGGAGGAGCCGGAGAACTGGGTCGTCCGCATCGAGTGGGACTCCATCGAGGGGCACGAGCAGGGATTCCGGCGGTCGCCGGGTTTCCGGGACTTCTTCGCGGAGGTCCGGCCCTACTTTGGCGGCATTTTGGAGATGAAGCACTCCCACGTCCTCCCGGCCAAAGGGTAGGGGCGGCGGACCCCTCTTCCCGGCCCGCCGCCCCCGTATCCATCCTCCGTCTTACGCCAGCACCGCCTCCGCCTGTGCCACGGGCAGCTCGAAGGCGTCCGCCACGCCGCCGTACGTCACCTGACCCCGGTACGTGTTCAGACCGCGCCGCAGGGCCGGGTTGCGGTTCAGCGCCTCCACCCCATGCTCGGCGAGGAGCAGCGCGTAGGGGAGGGTCTGGTTGGTGAGCGCGAAGGTGCTCGTGCGCGGGACGGCCCCCGGCATGTTCGCCACGCCGTAGTGGATCACGCCGTCCATGAGGTAGGTCGGGTCGTCGTGGGTGGTCGGGCGGATCGTCTCCACGCAGCCGCCCTGGTCCACGGCCACGTCCACGATCACGCTGCCCTCCTGCATCAGCGGGAGCATGTCGCGCGTGACGAGGTGAGGGGCCTTCGCGCCGGGGATCAAGACGCCGCCGATCAGGAGGTCGGCCTCGGGCAGCAGGGCGCGGATGTTCGCCTCGCTGCTCATCATGGTGGTGAGCTTGCCGAAGAACACGTCGTCGAGGTACGTCAGGCGGCGGTGCGACACGTCCAGCACCGTCACCTTCGCGCCGAGGCCCATCGCCATCTTCGCCGCGTTCGTGCCCACCACGCCGCCGCCGATGATGACCACATGGCCCGCCTGCACGCCGGGCACGCCGCCCAGCAGCACGCCGCGCCCGCCGATGGGCTTTTGCAGGTGGTACGCGCCCGCCTGCACGCTCAGCCGCCCGGCGACCTCGCTCATGGGCATCAGCAGCGGCAGGCTGCCGTCGTCGAGCTGCACCGTCTCGTAGGCGACGGCGGTGGTGCCCGCCCCCAGCAGCGCCTCGGTGAGCGGACGGTCGGCGGCGAGGTGCAGGTACGTGAAGAGCAGCAGGTCGTCGCGCAGGTAGCCGTACTCGCGCTCGACAGGCTCCTTGACCTTCACCACCATCTCGGCGGCCCAGGCGTCCGTCGCCGTGCCTATCACCGCGCCCGCCGCCTCGTACTCGCCGTCCGCGATGCCGCTGCCCACGCCCGCGCCGCGCTCCACGACGACCGTGTGCCCGCGCCGAGATAGCGTGCCCACCCCGCCCGGCGTGAGGGCCACCCGGTTTTCCTTGACCTTGATTTCCTTCGGAAGTCCGATCTTCATGCTGTGCCTCCGCGTGCCGGACGGGTCACTGCCCCGCCCACTCGCTCGTGTTCTGGTGGCGCAATGGTAGCAGGAGCCTCGCCGTTTTGGATTGCTTTAAGCCCCTCTCTATGCACGAGACTGGCAATACCGTTGCGCGGATAGGCTAAACTCCTCCCATTTATGTCCACGCCCGAACTCGATGCCACCGACCGCCGCATCCTCGCCATCCTCCAGCGGGACGCGCGCATCGCCAACACGGAACTCGCCGACGAGATCGGCCTGACGCCCGCGCCCACGTTGCGCCGGGTGCGGCGGCTGGAGGAGGAGGGCATCATCAACCGCTATGTGGCGCTGCTGGACCCCAAGCTCGTCGGGCGGGACCTGATGGTGCTCGTGCGGGTGACGCTCGACAAGCAGACCAAGCAGGGCTTCGAGACCTTCGCCGACCACATGCGCGCCCGCCCCGAGGTGCTGGAGTGTTACCTGTGTCTCGGCGACACCGACTATCTCCTCAAGGTGTGCGTGGCCGACCTCGACGCCTACCAGACCTTCCTCGTGGACGTGCTGGCCGCCACGCCCGGCGTGCGGAACACGGCGAGTACCATCGTGGTCAAGCAGGAGAAGTACACGACGAGCCTGGCGCTGGAGTGAGGGAGTGGGAAGTAGTCAGTGGTCAGTGGGTCGGGTGAGCGCGGTAGGCTGAGGCCCATGCGCTTCCTCGCCCTGTCCGCCCTGCTCGTCGCCTCCGGTGCGCTGGCCCAGACCCCGGCCCCGGCCCCCGCGCCGACCTTTCGATCCGTGCCTTATCTGAGCGCGCAGCCCGTCCGCACCTTCAAGGAGCCGGGGTGGGTGATCGACCCGGCGAGGACGTACCGCGCCGTCCTGACCACGAGCAAGGGGGACGTGACGGTGGAACTCGCCGCGCGGCAGGCCCCGAAGGCGGTGAACAACTTCGTCTTTCTCGCCCTGAACCGCTTCTACGACGGCACGCGCTTTCACCGGGTCATCGACGGCTTCATGGCCCAGACGGGCGACCCTCTCAGCGCGGACGCGGCGCAGCGGACGCGGTGGGGCACGGGTGGCCCCGGCTACGGCTTTTTCGTGGAACTCGACGAGGGGCTGAAGTTCAACGCGGCGGGTGTGCTGGGCATGGCGCGCTCGCAGAGTTTGTTTTCTCAGGGTAGCCAATTCTTCATAACGCTTAACGCCTCCGATTTCCTAAACGGTCAGTACACTGTTTTTGGCCGAGTGGTAGCTGGTAACGATGTGTTGCAAAAGCTTACCCGCACCGCCCGTAATGATGACACCGCCATCACTACTGCCGAGCCGGACGTGCTGCGGAGCGTGCAGATTCTCGTTTCGCCTTGAGGGGCGGCCAGCCGCCAGCTTCCAGCGGCCAGCAGAGACCAGGGTGGGTGCTGCTTTCTGAACGCTGAGTTGGAAAGGGGTTCATCGGCGGTCCGACTCCTCGTTCGGCGTGAGGAATCAAGCCCACCGCCCAGGCCACCCTTCCCCCTCCCACGCCTCCTCTACACTCCGCCCATGTCGCGCCTAACCCGCCTCGTCCTGCCCCTCGCCGCGCTCGGAGCCGCCGTGTACGTGCGTGGCGTTTACCGTTACCGCGACCCCATTCGCATCCCGCCCGCCGACGCCGGAGCGGTCCTCAGCCCCGCCGACGGCCTCGTGAGCTTCGTGCGCCGCATTGAGGGGGGAGAGGTACGGGTGGAAACGCTCGACGCGCCGCTGAATATCCGCGACCTCACGGGCACTGCTGTCTCTGAAGGTTGGCTCATCGGCCTCCTCGTCGGGCCGCTGGACGCGCATTACGTCTATGCCCCGGTGGGTGGGCGTGCCGGTGTCACCCACATGGAGAGCCGCCGGAACGTCCCGCTGGGAGGAGCCGCGACCGTCGCCTCCCTTCTGGGCTATCCCGCCGACCTCCTCGGCACGTCCGGCGTGGCGGAGAACGAGCGTCACACGACGACCCTCGACGGTGGCGTGAGCGTCACGCTCGTGGCGGGGGCGCACGGGCTGAAGGCGACCTCCTATCTCCGGCAGGGCGACGAGGCCCGCGCCGGGCACAAGCTCGCCTTCCTGGAGGAGGGCGGTCTTGTTCTCCTGACGCTTCCGGCAAATGCCACGCCGCAGGTCAGCGTGAGCGACCGGGTGACGGGGGCGGAGACGGTGGTGGGGCGGGTGGAGGGGGCGTCTGTCTGATGGACGGAGAGATTTCCCTGTCTCCTGACTCTGGGGTGGAGAGCGAGACAACCACACAACCCGGCGTGGACTACCGCGAGCCTGCGGTCGTCGCCCGGCTCCGTGCTGTTTTCGCGGCGGGGGCGGATGACGAGACGCTGAGGGCTGCCCTGCGCGCTGTCCGTGATGAGCGCGAGAACATGACTCCCTACGAATGGGCTATGTCGGGCGAATTGACGGGAGAGGTCGCCAAGTATCTGCTGTTCGGCGGTCGGGCATGACTCTCGCTCACTTCAGGGAATGCGGTGGGTTCCTTCCCGACTCACCCCATCAGCGCCACCACCAGCGTGACCACCAGCGCGGCCAGCCCCATGCCGATGCTGCTCGCGGCCCCGGTCGTCTCTCCCTCCTCGCGGGCGCGGGCGGTGCCGACCCCGTGGGCGACGCAGCCGATGGCGACGCCCCGCGCGAGGGGATGCCGCACGCCCAGCCGTGTCAGCGCAGTCGGCAGCACCAGTGCTCCCACCAGCCCCGACAGCACGGCGAGCGTCGCCGCGAGGACCGGGGGTGCGCCCGTGAGGGGGGCGAGTTGCAGCGCGACCGGACTTGTGGCCGGGGCAGTCGTCAGTGAACGTTGCGCCTCCACGCTCAGGCCGAGGAGGTGGGCCAGCCCCGCGTCCGTCCCCACCCCGACGAGCGTGCCCACCACGCTCCCCAGCGCCAGCGCCCGCCACTCGCGCGCCAGCAGCGCCCGCAGGCGGTACAGCGGCACCGCGAGCGCCACCACCGCCGGACCGAGCAGGAAGGAGACGGGCCGCACCTCCTCGCCGTAAACCCGGTACGGCGTGCCCGACGCGAGGAGCATCCCCGCGACGACCACCGTGGCGATCAGCGTCGGGTTGGCGAGCGGATGCCGTACCCGAAGCTGCGCCACGACGCCGAGCGCGAAGGCGAGGAGAGTGAGGGCGACCCAGATCATGCGGGGGTGGGCAGAAGATCGAAGGCAAAAGGCCAAAGGCTGACGGCTGAGAGCTGATGGCTGAAAGCTGACGGCTGACTGCTCACCCTCACCCCCGCACCAGCCGCGACGCCAGCACGCCCGCCGTCCCCGCCCCCAGCAGCAGCCCGGCGAGCATGACGAGCAGCCACAGCGCCCACGCCGCCCCCGCCGACAGGTACTCGATGACGCCCACGGTCGCGGGCACGAACAGCAGCCCGAGGACGCCCAGCAGCCCGTCCGCCGCCGCCTCGATCCAGTGGAGCCGTACCAGCCCCAGCGACAGGGCCGCCCACAGCAGCACCATCCCGACGACCGAGCCGGGCAGCGGCAGCCGCAGGACCGTGATGAGACCTGTGCCGAGGGCCGCGAAGCCGACGAGGATACCGAGACCGAGCACGAGGCGCACCGGGGCGGGGAGGGCGCGGGTGGCGGAGGCGGGGGGTGAGGTCATGGGCAGACCGGCGGCGCGTTCTCGTGGACGCTCCCCGACAGAATTAGAGGACTTCCACCGTCAAGGAGTGTCCTCCTAACGAGAACACCCAGAGCTGAAGTCCTACCCACCGCCTATGCCTGCGCCGACAGCCGGGCGAGCATTCCACGCACGACCTGTTTGGCGTGCCGGGCGACGAGGGGCATGAAGGTCCGGTAGTCCGTGTTGGCGTCCTTGTCGGCAGTGTCGCTCACGCTGCGGATGACGACGAAGGGCACGCCCGCTTTGGCGCACACCTGAGCGACGGCGGCCCCCTCCATCTCGGCGCAGGCGGCCCCGAACGTGCCCCACAGCCGCCCGGCCCCCTCGCGCGAGGCGATGAACTGATCGCCGCTCGCCACCCGGCCCTCCACCGCGCGCACGCCGTCCACCTCGCCCGCCGCCGCCAGAGCCACCGCGCGCAACCGCTCGTCGGCGGGCCACGCGGCGGGTTCGCCCGGCATGGTGCCGGGGTCGTAGCCCAGCGCCGTCACGTCCACGTCGTGCTGCACGAGATCGGTACTCACCACGATGTCGCCTACCCGCAGCCCCGGTGCCACGCCGCCAGCAACGCCCGTGAAGATGACCTGCGTGGCCCCCGCCGAAATGAGGTGCGTCGTCGTCATCGCCGCATTCACCTTGCCGATGCCGCCGCGCGTGAGCAGGACGGGCACGCCGTCCAAAACGCCCCGGTGCAGGGTCACGCCGGGCCGTGTCAGGTCCTCGCGCTCCCGCAACTCCGCGAGTAGCAACTCTATTTCCTCATCCATCGCGCCAATGATCGCCAGCATCGGGGTCAGTGTACGGCCCACAGCCGGGAGTCCGGGCGTATCCTCCCCCCATGAGCGACGCGACGCCGACCGAACTCCTGCCCGATCCCTCCGTCGCTGGCCCCTACGGCTCCCTCGACCCCGCCACCCTGCGCCACCCCGACAGCCTGAAGTGGACCTTCTTCGAGGAGGGCGTCATCCCGCTGTGGGTCGCCGACATGGATTACCCGGTCGCGCCCCCCATCCTGGGTGCCCTGCGCGAGCGGCTGACGCGCGGGCTGGGCTACCACCAGCTTCTCGGCGACCGCACGCTCAACGGGCAATTGCGCGCCCACCTCGCCACGGGGGGGTTGACGGACGTGCCCGAGGAGGGCGTCCTCTTCCTGCCGGGCGTGGTGCCGGGCATCTATGCCACCGTCAGCGCCCTCACCGCGCCGGGCGAGCCGGTCCTCACCATGACGCCCGTGTACCACCCCTTCCACCTCGCCATCACCGAGCAGGGGCGACGGGTGGCCGCCGCGCCGCTCGCTGAGGGAGGGGCGCGCTGGGAGATCGACTGGGACGCGCTGGAGGCCGCCGCCGAGGGGTGCAGGCTCCTCCTGCTCTGCCACCCGCACAACCCGACCGGACGGGTGTGGGACGCAGGAGAACTCGCCCGATTGCGTGACTTCGTGCTGGCCCGCGACCTGTGGGTGATGTCCGACGAGCTGCACGCCGACCTGCGGCTGACGGACGCGCCCTTCGAGTCCTTCGCCGCCGACCCGCGCGTGCGGGAGAGGACCGTCACGCTGACCGGGCCGTGCAAGGCGTACAACACGGCGGGCCTCGGCATCGGCGCGATGGTGGGCCATGACCCCGACCTCGTGAAGCGGGTGCGTGCCGCCGCCGGGGGGCTGATGGGCCACCCCTCCGCCCTGAGCGTGACGATGTGGCAGGCGGCCCTGCAAGGCGGCGGCCCGTGGCTGAGGGAGACGGTGGCCTACCTGCGCGGCAACCGCGACGTGTTGCAGGCGTTCGTGGAGACGCGGCTGCCCTGGGCGCGGTCCTTTCCGGTGGAGGCGACCTACCTCGCGTGGCTGGACCTGCGCGCTCACCCACGGGCAGGGGAGATGCAGAAGTTGTTGTTGGAGGAGGCGAAGGTGGCGATCAACGACGGCCCCCTCTTCGCGCCGGAGGGCCACAAGGAGAGGTATCAGGGCTTCGTCCGCGTCAACTTCGCCACGAGCCGCCCGCTGCTGGTCGAGGCGTTGGAGCGCATGGCGGAGGCGCTGGGGAGGGAAGCGGTCCTGACCTAAGATCGGCAACATGGACGACGTACACGTTCCCGGCCTGGGCACCTTCCACCGCGAGGAGCGTCGGACGTTCGGCGGTCCCGTGGGCGGCCCCCACCGCGAACTCGTGAGCGTGACCTGGGAGGCGCGGGTGAATTGGCGCGGCGAGGACGTGACCCTCACGCTGGACGACGACGAAACCCGCCTGACCGCCGAGGACATCGCCCAAGCCGGGCAACGCCTCCTTGCCTTCCTGGAGCGCGAACCGGACACCCGGCGCGAGGTGGCGACCGCGATGCTCGATCTTGCGGAGGACTGGTGGGCCGCCCGCGACGACGAGGAGAGTGAGACGCTCCTCACGCTGGAGCGGTTTCTGGGCCTGATGCGATTGGACGCCGTGGTGGCAGAGAGCGACGGCCTGACCGTGTATTACGACGACGACGAGGAAATCTTCGCGGGGCACGCCATCCAGGCCACCTTCGACGCGGCGGGCAACCTGGCGGACACGGACATTCCCGGCTAGGCCATCAAGGCAAGAAGGTATTCAAAAAGGCGAAGTTGGAGAAGTCTTGCGGCCATCCGAAGAGTTACCAAGCCGGGATGTTCTTTTCTACCGTTACGTCATGGAGAAGCGGCAGGAAGTTCAAGGCGGGCAGGTCAGTCAGGAGGAGTTGGATGATCTGCTCCTCGAAGCTCTCGACTTCATCTGGAATCACTTGACGGAGGACGAACGCGCGCAAGGAGGGGAGGCAGAAGGGGCGTAGCTCGTTCGGCCCCTCCTCAACCCTCGGCTGGAACGCGCTCCGGCTGATCGTGACCCGTCAGCTCCCGCAGCCGCTCGATCAGGGGCCGCAGCCGCTCGCGCCGCAGCTTGAGGGCCGCGCGGTTCACGACGAGGCGGGCGCTGGAGTGGAACAGCACCTCGACCTCCTCCAGATTGTTCGCGCGCAGGGTACTTCCCGTCTGCACGAGGTCCACCACGGCGTCGGCGAGGCCCGTCAGCGCCGCCAGCTCGATGTTGCCGCTGAGCTTGACGACCTCGGCGGGGAGACCGCGTGAGGCGAGGTATGCGCGGGCCGAGCGGGGGTACTTCGTGGCGACCCGCCCAACGGGGCCGCTCGCGCCGACCTCCCGGATGAGGGACAGGCGGCACGCGGCAAAGCGCAGGTCCACGGGTTCGTACACCGCCCGCCCCGACTCCACCAGCACGTCCTTGCCCACGATGCCCGCGTCCGCCACGCCGAGGTCCACGTACACGGGCACGTCCTGATTCCGCAGCTCCAGCACCGTCACGCCGGCGAACTCGTGGCGCAGGGCGCGGGACCGCTCGGGGAGAGTCAGCGGCAGCCCGGCGCGGGAGAGCAGGGAGACAGCCTCCTCCAAGATGCGGCCCTTGGGCAGCGCGAGGGTCAGGTGGTCGGGGCCACGGTGCGCGAGCGGGGTCACGCGGGCACCTCGCTCAGGGCCGTCCCCGACGCCCAGCGGCGAATCCCTCGGCGGGCACAGTAGGCGAGGAGGTCGGCCCGGTCGTCCGTCCACGCGAGTTCGGCCACCAATCCGGCGGCGCGGGCCGTCTCCGCCCCGGCGGGGTCGAGGGCGAGGACGACCTCCGGCCCCTGGGGGAGCGTCGCCGTCGCCACCTCGGTCAGCCGCTCCAGCCCGACCGCGAAGCCCGCCCCCGGCACGCCCGACAGGCTGTAGCGCCCGCCGCCCAGCACGGGCTGGTTCAGGCCCTCGGCGTAGGCGCGGAAGGTGAGGCCGCTGTAGTACCCGTAACGGCGGCTGGCCCCCAGGTCGAACAGCAGCCCCGGCCCGCACAGGGCCGCGACCGCCTCCAGGTGCGCGACCGCCGAGCGCGCCCGCTCCCCGCGTGCCAGAACTGCCGCCTGCCCCAGCACCTCGGCGCTGCCATACAGGTCGGTCAGCAGGTGCAGGGTCCGCGTCACCTCCGCCCCCAGCCCGTGCCGCCGGGCGAGGAGGTCCACGTCCGCGCCGCTCTTGCGGTCCACCGCGTCGTGGAGGGCGTCGCGCGCCTCGCCGTGCAGCCCTGCGTCCTCCAGCACGGCGTCCACGAAGCCGGGGTAGCCGACCTCCATCACCGCGCGCACACCGACCGCCTCCAGCGCCTGCGCTCCCAGCCGCAGCAACTCCGCGTCCGCCGCCGGGGTCTCCACGCCGACGAGTTCCACCCCGACCTGCGAGAACTCGCGCAGCCGCCCCAGCTCACTCGTCAGCGTCCGCAGCCACAGCCGCCCGCCGTACTGGAGTCGCAGCGGGAAGGGACCGTCCGGGAAGCGGGCGCGCACCAGCCGCCCAATCGCCGTGGTGAACTCGCTCCGCAGCGCCAGCACCTCGCCGCCCGAGTCGATGAGCTTGAAGGCCCGCCCCGTCTGCGGGTGCGCCTCCGAGGCGAACTCCAGCGCGGGCAATTCCACCCCCCGGTAGCCCCAGCCCGAAAAGACGCCCGAGAGCCGCGAGCGCAGATGCTCCCGCCACGCCCACTCGGGCGGCAGGACATCACGGGTGCCCTCGGGCACGGCGCGGCTCAGGGCCCGGCCCGTTAGCCGTCAGGCGGCCCGACCACGTGT